>JBJOHE010000256.1:0-24117 GCA_046047895.1 Planctomycetota bacterium
GACGATTCTGCGAACCGACGCCGGGGTCGAGATCGTGGCGGCCCCCGGCCTCGGCCCGATGCTGCGGGACCACCTGGAGCGGTATCACATTCGCGAGTCGCTCGAGCTCGCCGACGCCTCAGCTGAGCAGGCGATTTTTCTTGTCGCCGGGGCCGACGCCGCTGGTCGGCTCGAGAAACTCGGGGGCGGAGAACTGCCGCAGGCTGAAGCCGAGCATCGCGAACAGCTCCTCGCCGGGATACCCGTGCAAGTCGCCCGAGTGACAGGCCGGGGAGCCGACGGGTTCTGGCTTCAGGTGGATCATGGTCGCGGCGCCGACCTGGCGGCGGTGCTCGCGGCCGCCGGCCTGCCGCGGCTCGAGCCGGCCGACCTCGAGGCGGCGAGGATCGAAGCCGGCTTTCCGTTGCCGGTCGACATCGTGGAGAAGACGCTGCCGCAGGAACTCGGCCGCGACTCCTGCGCGATCTCATTCACCAAGGGCTGCTATCTCGGACAGGAGACCGTCGCGCGACTCGATGCCATGGGCCACGTCAACCGGCGGCTGGCGGTGGTGGCCATCGATGCCGATCCGCCGCCCCTGCCGGCGGAGCTGTTCCTCGATGGGCAGCCGGTGGGGCTGATCACCTCGGCGGCTGCTTCAGCCCAGCGCGGTGGAACAGTCGGATTGGCGATTATCCAGACCCGCGGTCTGGCGGGGGGACCGCTTCGCGTGGGAACGGCCACCGCGCGCGTGCTCTCGATCCCAGGCCATCCCGACCTCGTAAACCCCGGATGATGCACCCGATGAACGAGCCTGACGCCCCCTCACCCCCGCCGCTCTTCACGGCCAAGCGATTCCGCGTCGAGCGGGTCGCGCAGCCCTGCAATGACGGCAGTGTTCGAGACCGCGAGGTGGTGATCCATCCCGGTGCCGTGGTCGTGATTCCGCTGGTGACGCCCGACACCGTCTGCCTGGTGGAGGTGCTGCGGGTGGCCGTCGGTGAGACGCTCCTCGAGCTTCCGGCCGGCACGCTCGACCGCGACGAGCCCCCGCTGGCGACGGCTGCGCGGGAACTCGCCGAGGAGACGGGCTACCGCGCGGCCGAGTTCGAACCGGCCGGTGAACTCTGGATGTCGCCAGGGATTCTCCGGGAGCGGATGCACCTGTTCATCGCCCGCGGCCTCACGCCCGGCCCCCAGGCGCTCGAACCGGGCGAACTCATCGCGACCCGCGTCGTGCCCTGGAGCGAGGCGGTGGCGATGTGCCTCGACGGTCGCATTCAGGACGCCAAGAGCGTCGCCGGCATCCTGATGTACGAAACCCGACACCGCGTGGCTTCCGAGTCAACGCGGTAAGGGCAGGGCCGGCTGAACGTCTGGCGAAGGTTCGGAGGCCACCACCTCGAGCGGCCGTCGTTCGAGGAGGAACAGCACGCCGCCGAGCAGGCCGGCGAACACCGTGCAGAGTCCCCAGAGCAGGGCGATCGCCACGCCGGTTTCAGAAGGGACACCGTACGGCCGAAGCAGATACTCGAGCGCGTTTTCACGAACCCCGAAGCCGCCGATGCTGATCGGTAGCACCATCGCCAGCGCCACCAGCGGCACGACCGAAAACCACACCATCAGGGGCTGATCGACGCCGAGGGCTCGCCCCACCAAGGCCACCGCCACCGCGCCCCCCATCTGCACGACAAAACTCCAGCCGACGGCAGCCAGCACGAGCCGCGGCTGCTGGCGGTAGGGCAGCAGCCGGGCGACAAACTCCCGTCCACCCGAGCCCTCAGGCAGCCAATCGTGGAGCCGGTCGAGCAGCAACAGGCCCACCCGAAAGGCGATCAAGGCCGCCACCAGCAGGCCGGCGAACACGGCGGCGGCAGCCGCGAGACCCAGGCCATATTCTCGGGCCACCAGGGCGGTGCCCACGAGCACCCCGAGCGCCGAGAGCCCCGTGAGTCGATCGACCACCACTGAGCAGGCCGCCAACAGACGCAGCGGAGCCGTCTTCGCGATTCGCACCGCCTTGATCACATCGCCGCCGATGCTCGACGGCAGGCAGAGGCTGAAGAACATTCCCTCGAAAAACCGCCTCACGAAGAAGCTGCGGGGGAAGTCGAACCCGAGCGGCCGGGCGAGCGCCGCCCAGCGAACCCCCGCGACCGACTGCACGAGGATGGTGACCGCCACCGCGGCCAGAAACCACCACCAGCGGGCCCGGGCGATGATCTCGCCGAAGCGATCCCACTGCACGTCCTTGAGAGCCCAGGCCATCAGGCCAACCGTGGCGGCGATCCGGGCCACGACGCCAACCCAGGCGGGGAGCCGACGGGAGGGATCGGGCGGAGTCGGGGGGGCGATCATGCACGGCCTGCCAGCGGGCGGAAGGGAGCGTTGGGGGGTACCCTAGCGGAAACCTTCCGTGGCTCCCAGCCGACATGTACGACCTCTCGCTGCCGTTCGCGGCCGACCTGTTTCCGATTCCCGATTGGCTCGCCCTCTGGCCCTGGGCCGAGGCGGCCGTGGTGCTGTTCGGGTTCGCCTGGGGCAGCCTGCTCGGCAGCTTCATCAATGTGGTGGTGCACCGGCTGCCGCTGGGAGAATCGGTCGCCGGAGAACGCTCCCGCTGCCCGCACTGTCGCAGTCCCATCAGGGCCAGGGATAATCTGCCGGTGGTCGGCTGGCTCCTGCTGCGGGGCCGTTGTCGTTCATGCGGAGCGGCGATCGCCGCCACCTACCCGCTCGTGGAAGCCCTTTGTGGCGGGCTCGTGGCCCTGCTGGCGGCGGCGGAACTGGCAGGCGGGGGCCGCTGGCTGGCCGCACCGCCGACAGGTTATCCCCAGGGGGTAGACCGCCTCCTCCGCGGTGACTGGCAGCTGCTGGCGACCTGCTGCCTCCATGCCGGGGTGGTGCTGATGGTGGTCACCTGGGCGCTGCTCGATCGAGTCGGCTGGAAGTGTCCCCGATCGTGGCTCCCGCCGGCGGTTGGGCTGGTGCTGACCGTCGTTGCCATCGCCCCGCCGGCAGCGCCCCCGGGCCTCCTGGCAGACGCCACTGGCTGGCCGCCTGGCTCCGCCACCTGGCAGCGGCTGGCCGCGAGTGGACTCGGAGCCACCGTCGGGGCCCTTGTGGGACTGGCTGGGCCGGGAAATGCCTTCCGGCTCGGGCTTCCGCTCCTGGGGGGCGTGCTCGGCTGGCAGTTGCTCGCGGTTGTGACGATCGTCACGGGCCTGGCGGCCGAAATCGTGCGGCAAGTGGCCCCGACTCGGGCCGATCCCGGGGGGTTTGGACTCGGATTGGCTGTGACCGCCACAGCGGCCCTCGCCGGGCACGGAGCCCTGGTGGCCTTTTGGCGGGAGGCCGCCGCGGCCCTGCGAGCCGCCCTCACAATTGGCTGAACCCGTGCTGATTACGCAGCCCTCACGATCTCCGGCCCCGAAGTTTTTTTCTTCGGGCGGAGAGCATGAAATCGGTTTCCGCGCGGGGTATGATGCAGAGACTCGCCGCGGGAATCCTCCATGACGTTTCCTTCTCCGATCCTTCCGGTCGGCCCCGATCGCCCTGTGGCTGCGGCTCCGCAGTCACAACCGGTCGCACCGCAGCCGGGCCTCGCGAAGCCTGCCGCAGGGGTCGAGGCCCAGCAGCCGGTTGCCACCGAAGCGATTCCCGACGACGAAGGGCTGATCGCCGGCTTTATCCGGCGGCTTTCCGCCTTCGCGAATGATCTCCGGTCGCCAGACGAGGCGGTGCCCTGGATTGCGATCGCGTCGCTCAGCGCGATGCTTATCTATAGCTATTGGCCAGGGCTGATGAACGCCCGTTCGAGCTGGGACAACCCCCAGTATCAGCATGGCTGGATCGTGCCCGTCTTCAGCCTGATCCTGCTTGTCTGGCGGCGGGAGCCGATCGGCCCGGTGACGATGTCGGCGCGAATCACGGGATTCACCGTGCTGGCGATCACGTTTCTGTTTCGGCTGTTCTGCGCCAAGTATCGGATCGTGACCTTCGACATGTACACGTTCGTCCCGGCGATCCTGGGCGTGTTTCTCGTGGCCGGGGGCTGGAGTGTGTTCCGCTGGGCGGGTGCTCCGCTGGCGCTGTTGATCTTTATGTATCCGCTCCCGGACGAGGCCCAGCGATACATCACCGGCCCCCTCCAGACCTTCAACACGATGGTTGCCACCTTCGTGCTCCAGACGCTCGGCTTCGATGCGTTCCGGGATGGCAACCTGATTCGCCTCGGACAGGACCACGTGATGAACGTGGTCGATGCCTGCGCCGGCCTCAAGATGCTCACGATCTTCGTCTGGCTCGCCGCGGTAGTGGTCGTGGTAGGCGGGCTGAACTGGTGGGAAAACGTGGTGATCGGCCTGAGCGCGATCCCGATCGCGATCATCGCCAACGCGATGCGGATCACGACCGCGGGCATGCTCTACGGCGTGTCGGCCGAGGTGGCCGAGGCATTCCACGACAGCACCCCAGCCGCCCTGTTGATGATGGGCCTGGCCGTGGGCCTGATCATGCTGGAGATCAAACTTCTCTCGCACGTGATCGTGAGCGACGAATACCAGCCGGCCTTCGTGCCGGCGGCCCCGGCCGCCGCGGCGGCCGGGGGTAGCCGGCGGGCGGCCCAGCCGGCGGGTTTCCCGGTAATCCCCGGTTTTGGCGGGGCCGGCGGCAAGGCGGAATCTGGCGAAAAAGCAGGTTAGACTAGAGGATCGGCGGCAAGGCACCCCTGAACCTGATCGGCCCCCCGCTTGTGGAGGCTCTGATCCGGCATGACACGGTAACAATGAGCGAGCAGAACGCATTCACGGATGGCTCCGGGCCGAGCACGACGGCTACGGCGGAATCGCACGGCGGCATGCTGGCGCCGATTCGCGACACATCGATCTCCACCTACACCGGGGGGCATTCTTCCGGATCGCTCAGCCAGCCGGGTGTTGATCCGCTGGCCGGCGGCATCGACTACCGTCGGGTCTGGCATTCCTTCCGCCGCCGCTGGATTCCCGCCACGGTGCTGGCGATCACCACCGCCACCCTCGCCGCAATCCTCACCTGGGTATTTCTCCCCAAGGGCTTCGAGGCGGTGGCCTGGCTTCGCGTCCGCGACAAGTCGGGCATGTTCGGCGCGGGTCTCGGCCGAGACAACGCCGAATACGAGGCCTACCGCAAGACGCAGGTGCAGCTGATCAAGAGCCCGCTGGTGCTCATGGCGGCGTTGCGGCGACCGGGCGTCGACGGCCTCTCGGTCTTCGAAGGCGAGCAGGACAAGGTCGGCTGGCTGATGAAAAACGTCCAGGTTTCCGCCCCGATGGAGTCGGAAGTGATTCAGATCCGCCTCCGCGGCGAGGATCCCCAGGAGGTCACCGACATCGTCAATGCCGTGACCAACTCCTACCTCAACGACGTGGTCAACAAGGAGAAGGCCGAGCGGCTCCAAAGGCGGGACACGCTGGAAAAGAAGTACAAGGAAAACATGGCGGAGGTCCGCAGCCGCCTCGATACCTACAACAACCTCGCTAAGTCGCTCGGCACCACCGACAGCGAGGAGGTGGCCACCCAACGGGCCCTGCTGCTCGACCACCTTGGCACACTCCGCACCCAGCAGAGCTCGCTCCAACAACAGCTCTCGTTCATCGACGCCGAACTCGCCGTGATGGACGCCAAGGCCCGTGGCGAGATCACCCTCGAGCAGTCGGTGCCGGAGGAGATGGTCGATGCGATGGTGCTGCGAGACCCGCAGTTCGTCGAACTTCGCGACCGGCTCGCCGGCATCGAAGAGGCGATCGTGTTCCAGGCCCAGCGGAGCGCCCGAGGCGGCAACGATCCGGCCGTCAAAAAGCTGCAAGACATGCGAAACAGCCTGCTGGTGCGAATGGAGCAGCGGCGGGAAGAACTCAAGCCCCAGATCATCACCCAGCTGGCAATGGACGTGGCCGCCCGCCGGAGCGGTGCCGCGGCGGAGAGCCCAGTGATCCTGCGGATGCGTCGAGACATCATGGCTCGGCAGCTCGAGGAGACCACCAAGGACTTCGACAAGGTGGCCGAAGAGGTGAAGCTGCTCGGCCAGGCGAACGCCGATCTCATGGCCCGGAAGCAGGAGATCGAGCAGTTGATGAAGGTCACCGACGACATGGGCATTCAGCTCAATGCCACCGAGATCGACATCTCGATGCCCAATCGCGTCGAGCTCATCGAAGAGGCGAGCAAGCCCGAGGGCAGCGACGAGCTCTTCCGCACGATGCTCACCGCTCTTGCCGGCATCGCCGGCCTCGTGCTCGGCGGCGGCTCGGTGGTGGCCCTCGAGTATGTCCAGGACCGGCTCAGCACCTCTGACGAGCCGACGCAACGGCTCGGCCTGCGGGTGCTCGGCACGGTCCCGAAGGCCACGCGGCGGGTCAATCCGGCCCACATGGCTGAATGTGTCGACTCGGTGCGGGCGGTGATCATGCAGTCGGGCCTGGCCCCGAAGATGATTCTCGTCACCAGTGCGGTCGAGCACGAGGGCAAGACCACCCTCGCTTCGCAGCTGGCGGCGAGCATCGCCCGCTCTGGCAAGCGGACCCTGCTCCTCGATGGCGACCTCCGGCACCCGAACGTCCACCTCGCGCTCGGCCTCGACCTGCGGAACGGCCTCCCCGAGCTGCTTCGGGGCGAGGTGACCCCCGACGAGGCGGTCCAGCCGACGGGCGTGGAGGGGCTGTTTGCCGTGACAGGTGGCAACTGCGACTACGCCGCGATCACGGCCCTCGGCCGGCCGGAGATGGTGCCCCTGATCAAGGGCTTCCGGGATTCCTTCGACCATGTCGTAATCGACGCGGGTCCGGTGCTGGCCTTCGCCGACGTTCTCATCCTGGGCCAGCAGAGCGACGTGGCGATCCTCGCCGCGATGCGGGATGTCAGCCGGGTGCCGCAGGTCGCTGCAGCCATGGACAAGCTCCGCGGCGTGGGCGTGCGGGTGCTGGGCTCGGTGGTCAACGGCGTCGATGACACCGCCGCCCGACGGAAATACACCTCGCCGCTGCCGGGCTGACCTCCGGGGTGGCGCAGGGCGAGCGGACCAGACCGCCCGGCGGGCCGTCCTGCTCGAGCAGGCGGGGCGATTTGACCAGGGAGAATGACGATGCGGAATTCCGGTGTGCATCTGATGGCCTTCGGGGCGGCGGCGGCTCTGCTGGTGGGCGTCACGCTCGTGCAGGGAGGCTTCACGGAGCGGTGGGCGCCCGCCTCACGGGATCGCATCGAACAGGCGGCCACCCTGCTCGAATCCCAGTTTCCCAAGCGATTCAACGACTGGGCCGAGGAGCAGGTGCTCGAGAGCGATCCCAAGGAGCTCGACCGGGCCGGCGCGGTAGGCCATATCTCGCGGCTCTACCTCAACAGCCGCTCGAAGGCCCGGGTTTCGGCGTTTGTGGTCTGCGCCCTGCCCCATGACGCCTCCGGCCACACCCCCGACCGCTGCTATCCGGGCGCGGGATTCACCGTCGGTGAGAGCGAGCACCGGGTGACGATTCCCATCGGCGAGGGACGGACGGTCGAGGCCTTCACCGGCACGTTCGTCAAGGCCGGCCAGACGCTGCGGATCTTCTGGACCTACGGAGTTCCCGGCGAGACCGCCAACGAGCCGCTCGAGTGGATCGCGCCGACGATCGCCCGCATTGCTCTCAACGGCGAGCCGTTCGTGTACAAGCTCTACGCCATCGCCGACCAGACCCGGGTGGGCACGTCGCAGTCGATGCTCGAGTGTGAGACCTTCATCTCGCAGCTCGTGCCGGCCCTCGACGCGTCGCTCGCCGCCGGGCTGACGCCGGGCGAACTTCCCCCCGCGTCCCCGCCGGCCGACGAGCCGGCCGCCACCGACGCAGCCGCGGCCGACTGACCTCTAGCCCCGCATCCTTCCGGCCCCTCGCTCACCCCCAGAGGCTTCCCCTTCATGCCCCCTCGCTCCAAGCGCGCCCTCGTCACCGGCATCACCGGTCAAGATGGCTCCTACCTGGCCGAACTCCTCCTCGACAAGGGCTATGAGGTGCACGGCCTCGTCCGCCGGTCGAGCAGCTTCGGCACCCAGCGGATCGAGCACCTTTACCGCGACATCCACGAGGTCGAGCGGCCGCTCGTGCTCCATCACGGCGACCTGGCCGACGGCAACGGCCTGGCCCGGCTGATCCGTGAAATCCGCCCCACCGAGGTCTACAACCTCGCCGCCCAAAGCCACGTGCGGGTGAGCTTCGACCAGCCCACCTACACCGCCGACGTGACGGCGGTCGGGGTGCTGCGGCTGCTGGAGGCGATCCGCGATTTCCAGGATGCGGTCGGCTACCAGATCCGCTTCTATCAGGCCTCATCCTCCGAGATGTACGGCAAGGTGGTCGAGACGCCGCAGAAGGAGACGACCCCCTTCTATCCTCGCAGCCCCTACGGCGTGGCCAAACTCTACGGCCACTGGATCACGGTCAACTACCGGGAGAGCTACGGGCTCCATGCCTCCTGCGGCATCCTCTTCAACCACGAGAGCCCCCGCCGCGGGGAGACGTTCGTCACCCGTAAGATCACGCGAGCAGTCGGAAGGATCAAGCTCGGGCTGCAAAAGAAGCTCTACCTCGGCAACCTCGACGCCCGCCGCGACTGGGGCTTTGCCGGCGACTACGTCGAGGCGATGTGGCTGATGCTTCAGCAGGAGGAGCCCGACGATTATGTCGTCTCCACCGACGAGACTTTCTCCGTGCGGGAGTTCTGTGAGAAGGCCTTCGGCCGGCTCGACCTCGACTATCGCGACTTCGTGGAGATCGACCCGCGGTACTTCCGGCCGGCGGAGGTCGACCTGCTGCTCGGCTCGTCGGAGAAGGCCCGGGCGAAGCTCGGCTGGCAGCCGCGGGTGTCGTTCGATGACCTGGTCGAAATGATGGTGGATGCCGACCTTGAACTCGCCCGTCGGGAGCAGGTGCTGCTCGACGCCGGCCACGCCACCGGGCTGCCGCACGCCTGACCCTCCACCGGCAGCATCCTGATGATCGACCTGAAGACGAAGCGAATCGTGGTGACCGGCGGCGCGGGCTTTCTCGGCCGGGCGGTCTGTCGTCTGCTCCGGGAACGAGGCGTCGCCGACAACCAGATCGTCGTGCCCCGCCGCCGCGACTACGACCTCACGATCGAGTCCGACGTGGAACGGCTCTACGCGACCGCCCGACCCGACGTGGTGATCCACCTCGCGGCCGAGGTCGGTGGGATCGGGGCCAATATGGCCCACCCCGGCCGGTTCTTCTTCGCCAACATGGCGATGGGCCTGCATCTCGTGGAGCATGCCCGCCGAGTGAAGCTCGAGAAGTTCGTCCACACCGGCACCGTCTGCGCCTATCCGAAGTTTGCCCCGATCCCGTTTCGCGAAGACGACATCTGGAACGGGTATCCCGAAGAGACGAACGCCCCCTACGGGGTCGCCAAGAAGGCGCTGTTCGTGATGCTCGACGGCTATCGCCGGGAATACGGCCTCGCATCGGCCGTGGCCGTGCCCGTGAACCTCTACGGCCCCGGCGACAACTTCGACCCCTCCTCGAGCCATGTGATTCCGGCGCTCGTGCGGAAGTGCGAGGAGGCCCGCCTGGCGGGAGCCGACGAGGTGGTCTGCTGGGGCACGGGCTCGGCCACCCGTGAGTTCCTCTACGTCGACGACGCGGCCGAAGGGATCGTGCGGGCAGCCGAGGTGATGGCCGAGCCGGTGCCGATCAACCTCGGCGGCGGCCAGGAGATTTCGATTCGCGACCTCGTGACCAAAATCGCCGCGGCCTGTGGCTATGAAGGCCGAATCGTGTGGGACGCCACGAAGCCCGACGGGCAGCCCCGCCGGGCCCTCGACATTTCCCGGGCCCGCGAACTGCTCGCCTGGACCCCGCGGCAGGATTTTGATGCCGGCCTGGCCGCGACCGTCGACTGGTGGCGGAGCCAAGGGGCGGTCGCGGCAGATTCATCCCGCGGATCCGGCTGACCTGGATCCCCGGCTTGGGCGCGAACGCCAACTCGTGCCTTCCGGTGTGCCCGGCCGGCTGGTCACTCGACCGGCTCGAGCCCGCCGTGGCCAAGCACGAACTTCCGGATGCCTGCCGGCCCGTCGAAGGCGACGGTGCCGAGCGACCGCGGGCCGACGCCGGTGATCTTCGTCAGCACGCCCTCGCCGTATTCGGGATGCCGCACCCGCTGCCCCTGGGCATAGCTTGGCGGCTGCTTGCCGCCGGCCATCCGGGCGGCCAGATCACTCGCCCGCTCCAGGGCCGGCGGAGGCCGGCGCGGGCCGCGGGCCGCCGGCGGCCGCGACTCGACGCCCTCCTCCTCGAAGGCGATGCCGTCGGGGCGATAGACCCGCAGCCGCGGCGATTCCGGCAGGTCCTGGGCGTATTCATCGAACTCGGCTGCGGCGGCCCGGGCGGCGTCGCCAAAGGGATCAAAGGCCGCGCGGCTGCCCGCCGCAGGCGCCTCGTCACCGCAGACGACCGTCTCGCTGCCGGTCATCTCGGCGAGAAACACGCTTGGAGCGGAGATCCGGCGGGTGCCGCGGTAATCCCGCATCCGAGCCGAGCTGGCATGGGCCTGTTCCCGGGCGCGGGTGATGCCCACGAAGACGAGCCGCCGTTCCTCCTCGAGCTGGTCCGGCCGGTCGATGCTCCGCTCATGCGGCAGGATGCCGTCCTCCATCGCGACCAGATAGACCACCGGAAACTCGAGCCCCTTGGCCGCATGGAAGGTCATCAACGAGACGCGGTCGGCGGTGACATCCCAGGCGTCGGCGTCGGCGACGAGGGCGGTGGTTTCCAGAAAACTCCCGAGGGCATCGGCGGCGGCGTCACCCCCCTGAACCCCACCGGAATCAGCCGCCCAAGCCTCGTCGTGCTGCCGGGCGGCGGTGACGAGTTCCTCGACGTTCGCCAGCCGTTCCTGGCCTTCCTCGTCGTCGAGCTCCTCCTCGAGCATCCGCCGATAGCCCGTCTGGTCGAGCACGGCCTCGAGCAGCCGGGCCACGCTCTCCTCCCGGCCGGCGGTCTCGCCCAGCGACGCATGCAGGCCGGCAAAGGCGGCCAGCGCCATGCCCGCCCGCTTCGGAAGGCCGGGAATCCGGCCGGCATCGGCCGCGGCCTCCAGCCGACTCAGCCGCTGGTCGTCGGCCCAGGCGGCCAGCCGGTCGAGGGACTGTCGGCCAATTCCACGGGTCGGCACGTTCACCACGCGGAGGAAAGCCTCGTCGTCCCGGGGATTCCGGAGCAGCCGGAGCCAGGCGACGACATCGCGAATCTCCCGCCGCTTGAAGAACTCGAGCCCCCGGACGAGCTGATAGGGCACGCCGGCCGACCGCAGCGCGATCTCGAGCGACCGGGAGAGGGCCGCGGTGCGAAACAGGATGGCGAAGTCACGCGGGCCCCGTCGCCCCGCCACCAGCTCTGCGGCGATCTCGCGCGCGATTCGTTCCGCCTCGTCCTGCCCCGAAGCGTCGAGCACGATCCGCACCGGATCACCGGGGGCAGCCTCGGTCACCAGCCGCTTCGGCTTCCGCCGCGAGTTGTGGGCGATCAGCCGGTCGGCTGTGCCGAGAATGTTGGCCGTGCTGCGGTAGTTGTGCTCGAGCTTCACCACCCGGGCCGCCGGATAGTCCCGCTCGAATTCGAGAATGTTGCGGATGCTCGCGCCCCGCCAGCCATAGATCGCCTGGTCGGGGTCACCGGTCACCGCCAGGTTCGGATGGTCGAGCGACAGTCCCCGGAGGATGCAGTACTGCACGGCGTTGGTGTCTTGGTATTCGTCGACGAGCACGAATCGATATCGGGCGTCGAGCGTGGCCCGCAGTTCAGGATCGTCTGCCAAGAGCCGGGCGACGTGCACGAGCAGATCGTCAAAGTCGACTGCGTTGGCCCGGAGGAGCATCTCCTGATAGACCGGCCAGATCCGGCGGGCGACGTCGTCGACCGGCTTGCCCCAACGGGGCTCGAAGGACTCCGGGGTGAGCAGGTCGTTCTTGGCCCGGGAAATCACCCCCGCCACCCGATCCACCGGCGTGTGCGTGAGGGAGAGCGCGAGCTTCTTGGCGGCCCGCTTGAGCACGGCCGCCGAGTCGTCGGGGTCGAAGATCGAGTAGTCGCTCGTGAGCCCCACCTGCCGGGCATGCCGCCGCAGCAGGCGGGCGGCGAAGCGATGGAAGGTTCCCATCTCGACCGGCTGCGGCCCCACCAACTCGCTGACCCGGCGCCGCATCTCGTCGGCGGCCTTGTTGGTGAACGTGAGGGCCACGATCGAAGCCGCCGGCACGCCCGAAGCGATCAGATGGGCCACCCGGTGGGTCACCACCCTGGTCTTGCCGCTCCCGGGGCCTGCTAGCACCAAAAGCGGTCCTTCGACGTGGGTCGCGGCCGCCCGCTGGGACTCGTTGAGGGTGTCGAGGGAGGGCAAATGCACAGGGTTTTCCGCACCAGTTCGGTCCCCGCGGCCGATCCCGGGGGGAGCAGCCCGGGTTCCGAGACCTCCGGCGAGCGTAGTCGGCTTGACGGGGTTTCCAGTATATTCCCACCACTGTGTTCCAGGTGGCCGTGGTTCACGTCGCCGCCGAGGAAGCCATGCACACTCATCGCACGGGAGGGAACCCATGCCGAGGATTCCATACAAAGACCTGACGCAGTCCGACGAGATGGCCGAGAAGCTCGAGATGAGCACGGCCGAGATCGGGCTCTCCGTCCGCACGACCAACTGCCTCGAGGAGCGGGGAATCTTCACGGTCCACGACCTGCTGAACTGCACCCGGGCCGACCTGCTCTCGATCTCCAACTTCGGCGAGAAGACCCTCGAGGAGGTCTTCAAGGCCCTGGAGAAGATCGGGTTTTTCCGGTCCAATGGGGTCGAGGAAGAACCGCCTCGCCAGCCGGTCTCGCAGGTCTCGTAGCGCGGCCCCGAACGGTCTGGCCGCGCCGCCAGGAGCTGCCTCGTGAGGCTGCCGCGATTCTTCGCGAAGAAACGGGGAGATCGCAGGACCGGCGGGGAGGTGTGGGGCTCCGTCGGAGACGCCCTGTTCCATTCGATCCTGCTCGCAGCGGGCATCCTTTTTGCAGCCCTGCTGCTCAGCGGCGTCGCCGTGCCTGAGTGGCGGATCAATCACCATTTTCTGGCCGCCCGTGGCACCGTGGTGGGCAAGGGTCTGGCTCGGCGAGCCGCCGCCGGACAGTCTCCGGTCACCTGGCAGCCCTGCCTGCGGCTTCGGTATCCGACAGCCGCGGGACTCCAGCAGGCCTGGGCCCCTTGCGGCCCGGTCGAGACCGACCGGGCCGCCGCGGCCGAGCCGCTCGGTGACACGCGGCTCGGAGCCGAGCTCGACTGCTGGTACGACCCTGAGTCGGTCGACGTCGTGGTGCTCGAACGGGGTTACAACTGGTGGATGTGGGCGCTCACCCTGCTTCTGCCGGGCGCGCTGGTCGCCTTCGGCGGGGCGGGCGTCGCCCGGGCGGCGGTCGCCTGGGGCAAGTCGGAAGAGCGGCAGGCGGCCCTGGCCGTGCGCCACCCGGCCCGCGCCGGAGCGGCCGGGCCGGGGCCCTGGCCGGGAGTGCCCCCTGGCGAGGACCTCGAAAACTCACCGGGCACGATCCTTGCCTTTCGGCTGCCGATCGAAAGCGGTGAGAGCTGGGCCCTGCTCGGATTCGGACTGTTTGCCCTGCTGTGGAACGCGGTGCTCGTGGTGCTGGCGGTCAACGCGGGACTCGACCTGCTCGGTGGCCGGATCGACTGGCTGCTGCTGTCGATCCTGGTGCCATTTCTGGTCGTGGGCATCGCCGGAATCGTGGTGTTCATCCGCAGTCTGATCCTCGCCACGGCCGTCGGCACCACCCAGATTGAAATCTCGGATCATCCGCTGCTGCCCGGCCGCCGCTACGAGGTCTTGCTTGGCCAGGGGGGTTCAGGAGTCTTCACGAGCCTCGAACTGGCGATCGAACTGGAGGAGCAGGCCACCTTTCGCCAGGGCACCGACACCCGCACCGAGCGGGCCGTGGTCTGGCGGGCGGAGCTCGGATCATGGCGCGGATTGCAGCTGGCGCCGGGCACCCGATTCGAAGGCCGGGCAGATGTCCAGATTCCGGCCGCCGCGATGCATTCTTTCGCCTCGGAACACAACGGCGTCACCTGGAGGCTCGTCGTCCGGGGCCGGCCGGCCCGCTGGCCCGCGTTCACGCGGTCGTTCCCCGTGCTGATCTACCCGCCCGCACCGCCGTCAGAGTCCGACGGGGAGACCTGCCGATGAACGCCGCCGCCCCATCCCGGCAATCACCGAGCGTGACGCTGCAGTTCTCCGCGGCGGAGCGGGTCTACGAGCCGCTCGAGCCGCTCGAGGTCCGCTTTCAGATCACGGTCGCGCCCGGCAGCGTCATCCGGGCCATCGAGCGGTCGGTGCTCTGGTACACCGAGGGCAAGGGGGAAGAGGATCTGGGAATTCACCAGTTCGACCGAGTTACCGACCCGGCGGCGGTGGCCGCCGCCGTGACCGACGGCCGGTTCGCGACCCGGCTCCCCCGCAGTCCGCTCTCCTACGAAGGACTGATCGTGAAGATCCGCTGGTGCGTCCGGATCCGGCTGTTCTTCGAGTCCGGCCGCGACTTCGTCTCGGAACACGTCTTCGACCTGGGGCGGATTCCAGCCGCCGTCGCCCGGCCCGCTTCCTGACTCCAAGCCCGCCTGCCGAGGCGGCTCACCCCCGACGATGACGGCCAAACTCCGACACATCAGCAATCCCTTTGCGACCCGTCATGTTCGGCCCGGACGACTGCGGCCCCTGACCGTGACTGCCGGCGAACGAGATCTCCCTGCGACCGTCGCCGCCATCCGGGCGGCCGGGGGCAGCGCCGCGATCGTCGGGCCGCACGGTACAGGCAAATCAACGCTGCTCCGGGGTCTGGCGGCGGAGTTTGAGGCGGCCGGCCAGCTGGCCGGGCTGCTTCAGCTTCGGGGCCGCCGGGATGCCCTGGCCGCGGCCCGGCTCGTCGGGCGAGCGGGGCCCGGAATGACAGCCTGCCTCGACGGCTGGGAGCAGATCGGCGGGGCAAGCCGACTGGGCGTCCGGCTCCTGGCTCGGCTGCGGGGCTGTCTGCTCCTGGTCACGAGCCATCGCCCGACCGGCCTGCCGCTCGAACTCCCGACCGCGTCCTCCTTGCAACTGCTCGAGGCGATCGTGACCGCCCTTCCCGACCATGGCGGCCTGATCGAGCCGGCTGACCTGGCCGAGGCCTTCGCCCGGCATCGCGGCAACCTCCGGGAATCGCTGGCCGATCTCTATGATCGCTTCGAGTCCCGAGCCCGGCAGCCGCTCCGATCCTGACGCTCCTGCCGCCGGTGCGGGTCGTAGGGCGCGGTGCCGGAGAATTCATGAACTGCCGGCCCGGTTTTTCTCCGCCACCACCCTCGAGGGCGACCTAGGGTTGCGTGATGCAGCCCGGACCGGACGTGGCGTCCCGGGCGATGCATCGAATGAGCGAGGAGAGCGAGATGAACGTGCGTCGGATGGCTGGTGTGCTCATGGTGGCGGGGCTCTGCTGCCTGGCGCGCGTGCAGACGGCGGAAGCCCAGTGTTGCCTGGACGGGCTGTTTTCGGGCTGCCTCTCCTGCTGCAAGAAGCCGCCGGTCTATGCCGTCGCCCCGATGGCTCCGGTCGCCCCCGTGGCCGCGCCGGTGGTGGCCCCGATCGCTCCCGTCGCCGTCCCCGCACCTCCGCCGCCGGTCATGGTGCCGGTCCAGCAGACGAGCTACGTGCCGGAAACGACCTACCGCACCGAGTACAAGTGTGTGCCAGTCACGACCTACAAGCCTTCCTGTGAAATCGATCCGTGCACGGGCTGTCAGATGGAATGCATGCAGCCGGTCACGCAATACGTGCAGCAGCCGGTGAGCGTGCCGGTCACCCAGTATCGAGCGGTCACGACCACGAAGTATGTCCAGATGCAGCCCGGGTATGCGCCGCAGGCCTATCCAGCCGCCGCCGCTCCGGCTGCAGCCGTCGCCCCGGCCGCCAGCCCGTTCTCGGCCGTGCAGACGACGCCGCAGGCCTGGGGCGCCGCCGGCGCCGACGTCTCGCGTCAGCCGCTGCCGGGAGTCGCCGCTCCGGCGCTGCCTCCGGCCGCCGCCCCGCCGGCGACCACCTACCAATACTCGCAGCCCGCTGCGACCATCACGCCCCAGTCGGGAGTGACGGGCTCGACCTCCCAGTATCCGGCTCCGCTTCAGCCGACATCGCCCCCCGCACTGACTCCCGCGCCCTCGCTGCGGCCGATTCCGGAGATGCCGCGGTCGCCCCAGCCCGCCGGCCCGGCCGGATCGAGCAGCCAGGCCAACGGCCTCGGCCATGGAAGCCCGGCCACGAGCAGCCCGAGCTTGGCCCCGCCCGCTCCGCCCGCCGCCGGCCCGAGCAGTTCGAGTCCGGCGGGCATGCCGACGCTGCCCGGCACTGGGCCCGGCGCTGCGACCGGCGCCTTTCCGCGGCTGCTCGCCCCGACGAGCCACACCACCTCCTGGCAACCTTCCCCGCCGACGCCCAGTGGGGTCCAATACCCGACCGCTGCCCTGCCGGCCTGGCGGGGCCAGCGATAGGCCCGCTTCCTCCGGGAGCCGGGATTCATCCGTCCCCCGGAGACGCCAGGCGTGACCAACTCCGCTATCGCAGCCGCCTTCGAGCACGTGGCCGATCTCCTCGAATACCGGGGAGACAACGCGTTTCGGGTGAGGGCCTACCGCAACGCCGCCCGTTCGATCAGCGGGCTCGTTGAATCGCTGGCGAACGTGCGGGATGACCCCGACCGGTCGCTCTCCGACCTCGAGGGCGTCGGGGCCGACCTGGCCGGCAAGATCGAACAACTCCTCGACACCGGTCGCCTGCCGCTGCTCGAAGAGTTGGAGCGGGAGGTGCCGGCCGTCGTGTTCGATCTGATGCGGGTGCCCGGCCTCGGCCCCAAGAAGGTCAAGGCCCTGGTCGATGCTCTCGGAATCGACTCGCTCGCCGCACTGGAAGCCGCCTGTCAGGAGGGCAAGGTCCGCGACATCAAGGGCTTCGGCCCCAAGACGGAGGCGACGATCCTTCAAAACCTGGCGTTCGCCAGCGACCCCGACCGGGCCCGGCTGCTCTGGAACGAGGCCGACGCCATCGCCACCCGGATCGTCAGCTGGCTTGCCGAGTCCCCGGCCGTGGGGCGGATCGAACCGGCCGGAAGCCTCCGCCGGGGCAGGGAGACGGTGGGGGATCTCGACATCCTGGTGGAAAGCGACGCGGCCGTGGCGGTGATGGACCGGTTCGTGGCCTGGCCCGAGGCGACCGACGTGCTGCTGCGGGGTGAGACGAAGACCAGCATCCGTGGCCCACGGGGCGTGCAGATCGACCTCCGCGTGGTGACGGCCGAGTCGTATGGTGCCGCGTTGCAGTACTTCACCGGCTCGAAGGAACACAACGTCCGCCTTCGAGGCCGAGCCCGCGATCGGGGGCTTTCGATCAACGAATACGGCGTGCATCCGCTGGCGGCTGAAGGATCGCCTGCCATTCCCTCACTGGCGGGCCGTGACGAGGCCGATGTCTACGCGGCCGTTGGGCTGCCCTGGATTCCACCGGAACTCCGGGAGGGCCGCGATGAGATCCTGCTGGCGGACGAGGGAAGGCTCCCAGAGCTCGTCACCCTCGCCGACATCCGTGGCGATCTTCACATGCACACGACGGCCACCGACGGCGAAGACACGCTGGCCGACATGGTCCGGGCCGCACTCGACCGCGGCCTGGCCTATGTGGCAATCACCGACCATGGCCAGCGGGTGACGATGGCCCGGGGGCTCGACGAACGGCGGCTGCTGAAGCAGTGGGACGAAATCGACCGCTTCAATGCGGCGCTCGCCGCCGACGGGCCGCCCCCGATCGTGGTGCTCAAGGGCATCGAGGTCGACATGCTGGAGAAGGGAGGGCTCGACCTGCCCGACGAGGTCCTGGCCCGGGCCGACTGGGTGGTGGCCAGCCTCCACTACGGCCAGAATCAGCCCCGGGACCGGATCACCGCCCGGATCATCGAGGCGATCGAAAACCCGCACGTGGCGGTGATCGGCCACCCGACCGGTCGGCTGATCAATCGCCGGCCGGCCTATGACGTCGACATCGAGGTCATGATCGAAGCCGCCGCCCGCACGGGCACATTCTTGGAGATCAACGCCAACCCCTGGCGGCTCGACCTCGACGACCGCCATGCCGCGGCAGCGAAGGCGGCCGGGGTGAAGCTCGTCATCTCCACCGACGCCCATTCGACCAAGGGTCTCGACGTGATGCGGTGCGGCCTCCTCCAGGCCCGTCGTGCCGGCCTGGAGGCCACCGACGTCGCCAACACCCGCAGCCTGGCCGACCTGAAGAAGCTGATGAAGTCAGGCTGAGCCAGGGCGTCCCTACGGCCGCCCGCAGACCTACGGCTCGGCGTCCTTCACGCACCGAAAGCCGATGTGGTTCGTGCTGCTCGAAACCTCTCCCTTGCCCCGGGTGCCGACGATATAGCGGGAGCAGTATTGGTCGCTGCAAAGAAACGAGCCGCCCCGCTGCACCCGCTTGGCCTGCCCTGGC
The DNA here is from genome assembly GCA_046047895.1 of Planctomycetota bacterium. Classification (GTDB taxonomy): domain Bacteria; phylum Planctomycetota; class Planctomycetia; order Pirellulales; family UBA1268; genus QWPN01. The sequence goes on from JBJOHE010000256.1 coordinate 18,569, forward strand.
TCCTGGGGATCAAAGCTCCGGTCGGGCCCGCGGGGATTCTCGACGGTGCCGAGCCGCTCGTCGCGGGCGTACGTGTCGGGCCGGTACCAGTCGCTGCACCACTCCCAGACGTTGCCCGACATGTCGGACAGGCCGTAGTCGTTCGCCGGATACCGTCCCACCGGGGCGATGCCGGTAAACCCGTCAGCCGCGGAGTTCACGCGGGGAAACTGGCCCTGCCAGGTATTGGCCATCCATGTCCCGTCGGGACGGAACTCGTCACCCCATGGATAAGGCCGGCCAGTGAGGCCGCCGCGGGCGGCGAACTCCCATTCGGCCTCGGTCGGCAGCCGCTTGCCGGCCCAGGTGGCATAGGCAACGGCGTCCTCGTAGGCGACATGCACGACCGGGTCGTCGTCGTGCCCGGCGATGGAACTCTCCGGACCGAAGGGATGCCGCCAGGAGGCGCCGGGCACGTAGGCCCACCATTGCAGGTGGGCCATGCCACCGGCATCCCGCAGTGGCACCGGGCTGGCCGGCGGGGCGAACACAATCGAACCCGCCACCAGGTTTTCAGGCGGAGCGCCGGGGAAGTCCTCGGGCCGCGGCGGCCGCTCGGCGACGGTGACATGGCCCGTCGCCGCCACGAAGGCGGCGAACTGCCGATTCGTGACCTCGGTGGCGTCCATCCAGAAGCCCGTTAGCCGCACCCGATGAATCGGCCGGGCATCTTGCATCGGGTCGGTGCCGCCGTGGGGCATGGTCCGGGGGTCGAGACACCCCATCGAAAACTCACCGCCGGGAATCCACACCATGCCCGCCGGGGGTTCTCCAGGGGGCCGGGCGGCGGCCGGCTCCGTGGACAGAAAGCCGGTGGTCCCGGCCGGTTCCGCCGCGGCGGCGTACCCGACGGCGAGGGCTGCGAACACAGCCAAGGCTGGCTCGGCAAACCGCCGGAGACCGCGGGCCAGGCGTGAAGGTCGGTTCTTGGTCATACCCTGCTGCCCCTGCGAGGTTGCGGCTCAAACCGTTGCCGCAGGCTGCGACGGCGGGCGGCCGTCCACCACCGGGCAAAGGCCTTGCGGGCCGTGTCGGCCAGTCCCTGCTCCTGGCTGGCAAGGTCGGCCAGCAGCCGGCGATCCGCTCCGGTCGCCTCCCGGGCCAGGCGGCGGAAGCGATCGGCGGCCGCGGCATGGTCGACGAAAGCCCCCAGCGATTCCTGCATCTCCTCGAGCGCAGCCAGACCGGCCGTCGCCACCGTCCGCGGCAGCGCCACGCCCAAAACTTCGATGGCATAGCGAAGCCGCTTGCCCTCGATCCGGAGCTGATGAACGGCCTCGGCAGCGACGAGCCTGCGATCCGCCTGGGCGAAAAACCGCTCCAGAACGGGCGGCAGGCCCCGGCGGGCGAAGTCGGCGTAGCTCTCGTCGGTCTCTGCCGCCAGCACCCGCTTGAGCAGTCGCTCCACGCGGCCCGGCCAATCATCGCGTTCGAGCTTGCTGCAGAGCTTTCGCAGCGGCCGCCGCGACCGCTCATGCCGCTTCCGCAGCCGGCTCAGAAGCTGGCTCCAACTGCGGGCATCACCGGCGGCGAGCTGCCGCGGCTCATTCGCGAGAAGCCGCGGAATCAAGACATCGAGGTCACGGGTCTCGCCGGCGGCCCGCCTGATCCGCCGCAGTCGCTTGGCGAACCACCGCCCTTTCTTGCCAGGCACCAGCTCTTCAAACGCCTCGAAGGCGGCGATCGTGCGCCGCGTCGCCACCCGCAACTGGTGCAGGCTCTTCGGTTCATGCCTGACGCGACAGGCCGCCCGGAGGCCTTTCCAGACGGCCCGCAATCGCTTTCGCAACTGCCGGGCGGCCACGCTGCGGGCCGTCCCGCACGCTTGGTCGGTCACGACCCATGGATTCGCTGCTGCCATCGTCGTCCTGCAACCCCTCGGATGCCGCCCACTCTACGACGTGGCAGCATCCGGGGCCAGCATGGCGGCCGACCGGAAAAACGGGATCGTCAGGAATTCCTGCGGGAAGGACCGATCACCGGGCCTTACTCCTGCGCCGCGGGCTCATCGAGCGTGGCGACGCTGGCTGGCTCGCTGCCGCTCGTCTCGGCAGCCTCACCCTCGGCGGCGGCTTCAAGCAGCGGGAACTGCCGAGACAGCAGGCTCTCGCGATCCAGCCGGAGGGCATCGAGCGCCTCGGGCCGCACCCGCACCTCCGCCGACTGGAAGGTGTTGAATCCGGTGCCGGCGGGAATCAAGTGCCCGAGAATCACGTTTTCCTTGAGCCCGACGAGGTTGTCGGTCTTTCCGGCCAGGGCCGCCTCGGTGAGCACCTTGGTCGTCTCCTGGAAGCTTGCGGCGGAAATGAAGCTCGAACTCTGCACGCTCGCCTTCGTGATCCCCAGCAACTGGGTGCTGGCCGTGGCAGCCTTCGGCGGCGTGCCCCGGGCAGGGGTGCCTCCGAGGGCCTCGATCTGGGCATTGGTCTGATTGAACACGTCCCGGGGCACGACGCTGCCCTCGGCGAACTCGCTGTCTCCCTTCTCGGTGATCCGGAGGCAGTCGCCCAGCCGCTCATTCGCCTGGCGGAACTCGAACTTGTCGAGCACGCTGCCCGGCAGGAGCGTGGTATCTCCGACCGTTTCGATCTTCACCTTCCGCAGCATCTGCGACACGATGATCTCGATGTGCTTGTCGTCGATGTCCACCCGCTGGCTGCGGTAGACGTTCTGAATCTCGCGGACGAGATACTGCTGAACGGCCTCTTCCCCCGAGATCCGCAGGATGTCGTGGGGCACGAGAGGCCCGTCCACCAGCGCCTCACCGGCCCGCACATAGTCGCCCGGGTGCACGCGGAGATGCTTGCCGTGGGTCACGAGGTGCTCGTGCTCCATTCCGCTCTCGTTGCGAACGATGATCGATCGCTTGCCGCGTCGCTTCTCCTTGCTGATCTCCACCTTGCCGTCGCTCTCGGCCATGATCGCCGGATCCTTGGGCTTGCGGGCCTCGAAGATCTCGGTGACCCGCGGCAGACCGCCGGTGATGTCCTGGGTGCCGCTCGCCTCACGAGGCGTCTTGGCGAGCACATGGCCTGCCTTCACAACCTCGCCCGGCGAAACCTCGATGTAGGCCTTTTCCGGCAGGTAGTAGAACTCCTGGATCTGTCCGCTCTCGTCCTCGATGACGATCTGCGGGTGATAGACACCCTTGTGTTCCATCACCATCCGCCGCAAGTGGCCGCTGGGATCCTTCTCGATCCGCAGCGTCTCCCCCTCGACGACATCTTCGTACCGCACCTTGCCGGCCACTTCCGCCAGGATCGGAATCGAGTGGGGATCCCACTGCACGAGCACCGTGCCCGGCTTGACCTCCTGGTTTTCGACGACCTTGAGGATCGCGCCGGCCGGGATCTCGAACTTCTCCAGTTCGTGCCCCTTGGCATCGACGATCGCGATCTCGCAATTCCGGGCGAGCACGATCGACTCGCCCTGTTCGTTCTGCACCGTCCGGAGGCGGGTGAACTTCGCGGTACCGGCCCGCTTCGACTTGTACTCGCTTTCTTCGATGGCCCGCTGACCCACGCCGCCGATGTGGAAGGTTCGCATCGTGAGCTGTGTGCCCGGCTCGCCGATGCTCTGGGCGGCGATGATGCCGACGGCCATGCCCTCCTCCACGAGAGAACCGGTGGAGAGGTCCATGCCGTAGCACAGCCGGCAGACACCGAGCGGCGCCTCGCAGGTGAGCGGGCTCCGCACCTGGATCTTCTCCAGCCCCATCTCCTCGATCTGCCCTGCCACGGCCCGGTCGATCAGCTCGTCTTCGTGAACCACGACCTCGTTGGTCTTCGGATTGACGATGTTCGCCCGACTGACGCGGCCTCGAATGCTGTCGGCGAGACTGACGTCCACCTTCTCGCCCCGGTAGATCACCGTCTTCGTGATGCCCTGGGTCGTGCCGCAGTCGTGCATGGTCACGACCACGTTCTGGGCCACGTCGGCCAGCTTGCGGGTGAGGTAGCCCGAGTCGGCCGTCTTGAGCGCCGTGTCAGCCAGACCCTTCCGGGCACCGTGGGTCGAGCTGAAGTACTCGAGCACAGTCAGCCCCTCGCGGAAGTTGGCCTTGATCGGCGTCTCGATGATCTTGCCGGATGGCTTGGCCATCAGGCCGCGCATCCCGGCCAGCTGACGGATCTGCTCCACGCCACCACGGGCACCCGACTGGGCCATGAGCTGGATCGGATTCACATACCCGCTGCGGCGGTTGTCCTTGGCATCGGTATCCTGCTCCAGCTCGGCCATCATCTCCTTCGTGATCTGCTCTCGGGCGTGGGTCCAGGCGTCGAGCACCGAGTTGTACCGCTCGCCGTCGGTGATCACACCCTTCTGATACCGCTTGAGGATCTTCAACACCTCCTTCTCGGCATCGGCGATGATCCGCGTCTTATTGGACGGCGTGATCAGGTCGTCGGTCGCGAACGACAGACCGCTCTTCGTGCTCCAGCCGAAGCCGATCCGATTCATGTCGTCGAGCAGATCGATCGTGCTCCGCCGACCAAGCGTCTGGTAGCAGTCGGAGATCACCCGCGCCAGCTCTCCCGACTTCATCGGGATGTTGTAGAAAAGCATCGGCTCGGGCAGGATCGAGTTGAACAGCACGCGGCCTGCGGTCGTCTCGATCACGGCCCCCGGCTGCGACTGGGCCTCGGCGTCGGTCTTCAGCCGCCGCGTGGCCGGGAGCCGCACCTTGATCTTCGCGTGGGTGTCGACCTTGCCGAGCCCATGGGCGAGTTCGACCTCGGCGAAGTCCTTGAAGAGCATGCCTTCGCCCTTGCGACCCGGCATCGACATCGTGAGGTAGTAGCAGCCCATCACCACGTCCTGCGACGGCGAGATGATCGGGTTGCCGTTCGCGGGGCTGAAGATGTTGTTGGTGGCCAGCATCAGCGTGTGGGCTTCGACCTGCGCCTCGATCGAAAGCGGCAGATGGACGGCCATCTGGTCGCCGTCAAAGTCGGCATTGAAGCCCTTGCAGACCAGCGGATGGAGCTTGATCGCGTTGCCTTCGACGAGCACGGGCTCGAAGGCCTGGATCCCCATGCGGTGGAGCGTGGGGGCACGGTTGAGGAGCACCGGATGGTTGCGGATCACCTCCTCAAGGATGTCCCAGACCTCGGCGTCCTTTCGCTCGAGCATCTTCTTCGCGCTCTTGATCGTGTCGGCATGGCCGAGTTCCTTGAGCCGTCGGATGATGAACGGCTGGTAGAGCTCCAGCGCGATCTTCTTGGGGAGGCCGCACTGATGAAGCCGGAGCGTGGGGCCGACCACGATCACCGATCGGGCCGAGTAGTCGACACGCTTGCCGAGCAGATTCTCGCGGAATCGGCCCTGCTTGCCCTTGATCATGTCGGTGAGGCTCTTGAGCGGGCGGTTGCTCGAGGCAAGCACCGGCCGCTTGCAGCGGTTGTTGTCGAAGAGCGCGTCGACCGACTGCTGAAGCATCCGCTTCTCGTTGCGGATGATCACCTCCGGCGCATTGAGGTCGACCAGCTTCTTGAGCCGGTTGTTGCGGT
>JBJOHE010000257.1:0-6234 GCA_046047895.1 Planctomycetota bacterium
ACCCTGCTCACCTGGACCCGCGGCTACCTGCTCTGCAGGCACAGCCGGTAGGCGACGGCCTGCCCGCGTTACACGCGCTCGACTCTCGCTTCGTGGCGCTTCGCAGTGCCGGTGGATTTCCGCAACCGTTTCGCTGCGTCGGCCGCACGGCTGCTGCGGCCGCGCGACCGCTTTTCCCCGGAGGTCCCACGGCCTTCGACGAGCACGTCCACCTTGCCTGCTTCCATCCGGTAGAGCCAAGGATAGGTCGGCCAATGCCACTTCGCCAAGCGTCGGCCGAGCGGTTCGGATCATGAGGAGTAACCGCCGGAGCTGATCGGGCTGGATGCGACCCGATCGTGGAGGTGCCGAAGAGCTTCCTATCCACGCTCAAGGCCGGATTTTTCTCGTCGGTGCAGACCGGTCTTGAAACCGCTCTGCTTGCGGGCCGTCTGCAGCTGGGGGGCGCATCCGTCAACGGAGCGGCAAAGGGTAGCCCGGTCAAAGGCACTTCCGCAACGGCCTGGCGCTGATGCTCACCCTGTTGATGTTCGTCTTCGGCCTCGACCTCGGCCTGATCCCCAGGCGGTGAGGGCGGACAGCCGCGGCGGCCGTGGTCCTGACCCCCCAGGATGGATCAAGCATTGAAGCCGAATCACGGCCGTCTTGGGCAGGCTGCAAGCCTGCCTCCACCGGCCAACTGGAACCCAGGCATTCCAGGCGACGGGCCGCCAGGCAAATAGGCCTCCGGAGAAATGGCCTGCACTCAAAGGGTTGCCAACTCAGGGGCATCCGTGTCCTCGAGCAGGCCTCGACAACAAGCGCAGCCCGGAGGGCGGAGCGGAGTTGTCTCGGAGTGAGCGGAGGCCGAGGATGGCCGGAGCGAACGTCCGGCGAGGGGACACGGATGCTCCTGACCCTCCAGTTGACGTCGCCTCGGTCCCCGTCAGACGCCGGAACCCTCCCGCTGACGCCGCCTCATGTGGGCACCTGCGATCTACTGCCGCTCGGCGCCGGTGTCGAGCACCGCCATGAAGGCCTTCTGCGGGATGTCGACCGAGCCGATGCTCTTCATCCGCTTCTTGCCTTCCTTCTGCTTGGCCCAGAGCTTCTTCTTTCGGGAGATGTCGCCGCCGTAGCACTTGGCCGTCACGTTCTTCCGCATCGCGGAGATCGTCTCGCGGGCGATCACCTTCGTGCCGATCGCCGCCTGGAGGGCGATCTCGAACATGTGCCGGTCGATCTCGCCGCGGAGCTTCTTGACGATCGCCCGGCCGCGGCGATCGGCATCGCGACGGTCGCAGATGATCGACAGGGCGTCGACCTTCTTGCCCCCCACGAGGATGTCGAGCCGCACGAGGTCGGCCGGAAAGTAGCCGACCAGCTCGTAGTCCATCGTGCCGTAGCCCCGGGTCACGCTCTTGAGCTTGTCATGGAGGTCGTAGATCACCTCCGCAAGCGGCAGGTCGAAGCTGAGCATCGCCCGGGTGGGGGAGAGGTATTCGGTCTTGAGGTAGACGCCCCGGCGGTCGGTGCAGAGCTGCATCACCGGGCCGATGAACTCGACCGGCACGAGGAAGTTGGTCCGCACGATCGGTTGACGGAATTCCTCGATCTGCCCGGTCTCGGGCACGTCCTGGGGGTTGGTGATTTCGATCGTCTCCCCGTCCGACTTGAGAATCTGGTAGGTGACGTTGGGCGCCGTCTGCACCAGATCGAGGTCGGCCTCCTGCTCGAGCCGCTGCTGGATGATCTCCATGTGCAGGAGCCCAAGGAAGCCGCAGCGGAACCCAAAGCCGAGGGCCTCGCTGCTTTCCGGCTGATACTCGAACGAGGGATCGTTGATCGCCAGCTTCTCCAGCGCGTCTCGCAGCTCCTCGAAGTTTTCGCCGTCGCTGGGATAGAGACCGCAGTAGACCATCCGCTGGGGCGACTTGTAGCCGGGCAGCGGCGCGGCTCCGTCCTCACCGGGAATCGTGACGGTGTCGCCCACGTGGACGTCCTTCACGTCCTTGATGTTGCAGACGAGGTAGCCCACCTGCCCGGCCACCAGCTCCTCGCAGGCCCGTCGCTGGGGCACGAACTGGCCGAGCTCGAGCACCTCGTGGGTGGTGCCGGTGCGGAGGAAGCGGATCTTCTGCCCCCTCTTGATCACTCCGTCGAGCAGCCGCACATACGTGATCGCGCCGCGGTAGGAGTCGTAGTGACTGTCGAAGATCATCGCCCGAAGGGTCGCGGTGGGATCGCCCTGGGGGGGCGGGATCCGCTCCACGATCGCCGCCAGAAGGTCGTCGATGCCGATCCCGGTCTTGGCGCTCACGCGGAGCACCTCGTCGGGGTCGATGGCCAGACTCTGCTCCATCTCCTGGAGCACCTCGTCGACGCGGGCGTGCACAAGATCGACCTTGTTGATCACCGGCACGATCGTGAGATCCTGGCCGATCGCGGCGTAGGCGTTGGCCACGGTCTGGGCCTCGACGCCCTGGAAGGCGTCGACGAGCAGGAGGGCGCCCTCGCAGCAGGCCAGGCTGCGGGAGACCTCGTAGTGGAAGTCGACGTGACCAGGCGTGTCGATCAGGTTGAGCTCATACCGCTCGCCCTTGTGGCGATATTCCATGCGGACGGCCCGGGCCTTGATCGTGATCCCCCGCTGCCGTTCGAGCTCCATGTCGTCGAGCATCTGCTCCTTGAGCTGCCGCTTCTGGACGGTGCCGGTGGCCTCGAGGAGCCGGTCGGCAAGGGTGCTCTTGCCGTGGTCGATGTGGGCGATGATCGAGAAGTTGCGAATGTGCTTGCAGTCGATGCTCATGGGCGAGATTCTACCCGCCGCCGGGCTTCCAGGCGGGCCAGGCCGGCCGCCCCGATCACCCCGGCGTCACCCCCGAGGCTGGCGAAGCCGATGAGGGTGCGGGCCGCGAGGGTCGGGAAGGTCCGCCGCTGGACCTCCGCGCGAATCCGCCCCAGAAAGGCCCGGCCGACGGGAGAGGCCTCGCCCCCGAAGGTCATCGCGCCGCCGATCATCACCGCCTCCGGATCAATCGCGTGCATGACCGAGACGATCCCGATCCCCAGCCAGCGGCCCGTCTCCTCGATCAGCGCGGCGGCGAGGGCGTCGCCGGCCTCGGCCTCCCGGCCGACGAGAATCGGCGTGAGCGGCTCCCCGGCGGCTACGGCCGCGGAGAGGGAGCCGGTGGCACCGGCCGCGAGCGCCTCCTCGGCCCGCAACACAAGCGATTTCGCGCTGCAGTAGGCCTCGAGGTGGCCGGACTGGCCGCAGGGGCACATCCGCGAGTCGGGCCCCGGATCGACGATCATGTGGCCGCATTCAGAGCCGTGGCTGTGGGCCCCCTCGACATTCACGTCGCCGATGATGATCCCGCCCCCCACACCGGTGCCGAGCGTGATCAACACGAGCGAACCGGCAGAGCGGCCAGACCCCACCCAGAATTCACCGTAGGCCGCCGCATTGGCATCGTTGGCGAATGTGACCGGCCGGCCGCTGTGGGCGGCCACGCGATCCCGGAGCGGAAAGTCGTCCCAGCCGACAAGATTGCCGGCCCGCACGATCGTGCCGGCCGGAAGGTCGAGCGGCCCCGGCGAGCCGAGGCCCACCCCTGCAATGTCGGCGGTGGCGACGCCCGCCAGCCGGGCCACCGTGTGCACGGCCTGACCCATCCGGGCCGCCGCGTCTTCCGGGCCGCGTTCGGCCTGGGTCCTCTCCGTATGGAAGGCGATCATCCGACCGGCGTCGTCCACGACCGCAGCCTTGATGTTCGTGCCGCCGAGATCGACGCCTGCGTAGAGCGGCCGGCAGGCCTGCGAAAGCGGAAGGAGAAGCCGATCGGTGCTCACTGGTCGGCCGTCGGCTGGGGCGGGGTCGGAGCAGCAGGACCGGCTGCGGGCATGGACGGCGGCGGCTCGATCGAACGGGCCGCCTCGTCGATTGCCTGGTCGGCGGCAGCCGTTTCGGCATCGACCTCCCGGCGGGCCTCGGAGCCTCCGGCGGCAGCGGTTGGCTCCCGAACCGGGGCCGCCATTTCAATCTCCTCGATCTCGATCACGTCATCGGTGAGGCCGGGGCCGGGCTGCGGGGAACAGCCGATGGCCGCCACCAGCGACCAAGCCATGACGGAGCGAACACACAGGCGGGGCATCGGAAAAGTCTGGTTCGTCGCGGACACACGGGAGCCAGCCTAGCCTGGCCGCCAACTGCTTTATCATAGGCCGTCCCAGCGACCGGGAAAACGACGCGGAGCCCTACCGCCGCCGGCCGAGCAATTCAGGCACGACAAGCCAGTCGAGCTCCCCCGGCTGGCCCGGCCCGTCGTCGAGCCGGATCGAGGCGATCGCCCCCTTCTGCATCCGGATTGCGGCCGATCCGTCACCGATCGTGAGGGCCACCAGCCGGCCGACGCACGGGGCGTGGCCGACCCAGGCGACCCGGGCCGCCTCCTGATCCACCGTCCATTCGACGATCTGCTGCCAATCGGAGGAGGGCGCCAGCGCGTCGACCACGTGGATCCGCGGCTGGCCGACGAGTTCGGCCGCGAGAATCTCGGCCGTCTCCCGGCACCGCACCAGCGGGCTGGTGGCGATCACGTCGACCTCTAGGCCCGACCTCCCGAGCCGCCGCACCATCCGGGCAAACCGCTTCCGACCCTTGCCCGTCAGCCGGCGAGCATGGTCGTCGATGCCCGGACCGGGATCCTCGGCCACCGCGTGGCGAACGACATAGAGACGGGTGGCGAGCACAGGCATGGCCCGATTCTGCTTGGCTCGGGCCCCGGCCGCAAGATTTCATCACGCCCGCCTCCAGATCGCATCCCAGGCGAGGCCGGCCTGCTCGACGGCCGCCGCGGCATCCCGCCGCCAGCGGGCCGCGTCCACGGGGTAGCCGGCGGTGGCGACAAGCTGCGGCTGCCGCGCGGTCCAGAAACTGTTGAAGGCTTCCATCGAGAGTTCCCGGAGGTATTTCGCCGTCATGCTGGCGACGGCGACCGGCGTCCGCGACTCACCACCCACCGAGAACTCGATCCGCCCCGCGGCACCGATCCGATAGCTGCTGCGGCCCGCGGTCTCTTCCAGCGGCGAGACGAGCGGCGTGGCGAAGGCCCGCGTCACCTGGGGGGCATACCGGCGGCGGCCACCGTGGCGGTCGCACCAGATCACCAGTGGCCCGCCATCGGGGGCCACCGAGCGGGCTAGCGACGCCGCCAGGTCGAGCGTGACCTGCGAAAGAATGTCGCTCTTGTTGAGGCCGCGATCGAGCAGCCCGTTGAACTCCCTCGGCTGCACGATGCGGCACCGCACGGCGGCCAGACGCACGCCCCGCTCCGCAAGCTGCCGGCGAACGTCCGCCGTCTGGCTGCTCGACCCGGCGGGCTGCGGGTGCCTCGGCACGCCCAGCCGCTCGAGCGTCTCCTGCTCCGGCGGCTCGCCACCGACCTCGAGCCGCAGGGCCGCCGCGAGGCTCGGCCAGCCGACGGGCGGCGGTTCGCCCGCCAGGCCGAGGGCAACCAACACCCCGCGCTCGAGCCGGTCGAAGCCCGCACCGGCCCGGTAGATCGCCTTCGAGTCGCCCCAGAGCTGCTCGGGCAGCGCGGCGACGGCCCCGGCGAGCGCGTCCTCGACCGCCTCCGGATCGGCGGCCACCTCCCAGGCCGTGGCCGCCACGGTGAGCGGTCCAAGATTCGGCCCGTAGCCCGCCTCGTCGGTGCCGATCACAAGCGTCACGGGCCGCCCCCAGATCCGGCCGGCCATTGGCGGCAGTATTCATAGATGGCGATCGCGGTCGCGGTGGCCGCGTTGAGGCTGTGGGGCATGCCCGCCATCGGAATCTCAGCCACGCGATGGAGCCGGGCGAGTTCCTCGGGCGTGAGGCCAGTCCGTTCGTTGCCGACCACCAGCGCCGTGCGGGCGACGAAGGGAAAGGTGAACAACGACTCCGAATGGGTCGCCTGCTCGAGGCCCACGAGTTCCCAGCCCTCGGCCCTGAGCCGATCGAGCACCGGCGGAAGGCTGCGGTGCACCTCGACCTCGACCGCCTCAGCCCCGTCACGGGCGATCCGGCCATGGATCCCGGCCGCCCCGCAGGCGATCACCCGGCGGATGCCGAAACAGCCGCAGGTTCGTACGATGTGCGAGAGATTGACGTGGCTCCGCATCGGCGGGCAGGCCACGACGAGTTCGCGGGCAGCCGCGGGCAGCTCCGGAGGCTTGTGGCGGATGTGTTCGAAGCGGGACATGCTCAGACGG
>JBJOHE010000258.1:0-3178 GCA_046047895.1 Planctomycetota bacterium
CGTATTCCATGCCGGTCACGGCGTCGGCATTGTCTTTGGCCATCACCGCGATCGTCATCGGATACGAGGGCAGAATGTCGACCGAGATCACGTTGTGGGGAATGAACTCGATCGAGTCCACAGCGACCAGCCTGCCGTTCACGTAGAGCATGAACCAGTTGTCGGCATAGACATTCGCCCGGATGGTGTCGGCGAGCGTGGGCTTTCGCACGCCACCGGCCGGCGGCGCGGCGGAGCCGGTGGCGGCCACGAGGATCGCCGTGATCCAAACGGCCACGACGTTCGACAAGGACTCCGGCTTCATGACATTCACTCCCAGGAAATCCGGCGGTCAGCGGAATGGTGCGGGTCGTGCGCATAAAACCCCTCGCCGAGGTCGTCCTGTGCGACGAGCGTCAGGGCAACCGCGGCCGGCATTCCATCTTCAACGGGCAGACCCTCGATCTGGATTCGCACGGCCACCCCGGCGTCGTCGAACCACACCTGGACGAACTCCGGGCCACGCTTCCTCAGGCTCCGCCGGCGGGCCTCGAGCAAGTGGCTGCCGTCGGCCTGCTCCGCCACGGTGAGGTCGTATCCGCGTCGTAGGCCCTCGAAGCCGGAACGCAGATCGAGAAACGGCACCTCCTCATGCTCGCCGGGAAGGCCGCGCCGGAACCGTCGGGTGTCGTGGCTGAGGTGCACGGGGCCCTTGGGCGGCACGGCCCAGCCGATCCCGCCGTCGCTGCCCGTGATGAAGTCCGTGCCGTCGCCGAAGCGACGGATCAGAACAAACCGATCCGCCCCGCGGACGAACAGGCGGGCCCCATCGACGCCGGGCTTGCGGCCCTTGCCCCCGGAGCGGACCGGTGGCGCACTGCCGCCCGGACCAGGGTCGAGCACACTGATCCGATACTCCCGGTCGACCGGCGCGGCTGCGGCTACGACCAGCCGGTCGAGCGCAGCCGCCGCCTGGGCGGTGCCGCCGGGCAGCTGAGCCAGGATGGCAAGCACCACGCAGGCTGCCGCCGCCAGGCCGGCCAGCCAGGGGGTGAGTGGCCAGCCTGGCCGGCTGACCGGGCCGCGGCTCGCCGAGACCGGCGTTTCCTCACGCCCGCCTGTATCGGCCTCGTGACGAAGCAGGTCGCGGAGCGTGTCGTGGAGCATCGCCGCGCGGGCCAACTCCACCGCGACTCGCTGCTCGGTTGCCACGAGCTGGTTGAGTCGGGCCTGCTCGTCGGCCGAAAGACAGCCGTCGAGATGGCCGGCGATCAGCCGGGAGGTATCGCTCGGGTTCGGCGTGATGGATTCGTGCATGGTCCGCAACCCTTGATCAGCCGGTCGCAGCCGGCCTCCGCGATTCGACGCAGGCTCGCAGCTGTTCCCGCACCCGCTGGAGCGCCTTCGACACCGCGTTGGCCGTCATCGCGAGCGATTCGGCGATCGCGGCCGGCTTCAGATCGGCACGATATCGAAGTTCGCAGAGCGTCCGATCGCGGGGCCCAAGCCGGGCGATGCATTCGGGAAGCTGCTGGAGCAGATGCGCCTGCTCCTCCGAGACGGTCTCGAAGGCGACCGCCAGGCTGGCCACGGCATCCGAGTCGAACACATGCCGATCCCGCTGCTGCCGTCGGAAGTAAAGCCTGATCTGATTGCGGGCCACCCCAATGGCCCAGGGTGTGAACGGACGACTGGCGTCGTAGGAGGGAAAGCTCTCGAGCACGGCCACGGCCACGTCCTGAAGCACATCGTCCCGCGCAGCGAAGTCGCGGACCACCGCGGTGATGAACGCGGAGACGGCGGGCTGCGCCAAGGCCCAGCACCGCATGGCCCGGTGGAAGTGTTCGGTGGAGTTCATGACCGTCCCTCGGCTGGAGGACGGGCGGCGGTGCAACGGCCGAAGTCCTCACAGAGCTTCTTAGCCGGGCCCGGCGAATCATGACAGGAAATCGTCGCACCCCGGCCAGAATGGGGGCACTCGGCCACGGCCGCGATCCTACAGGCCCGAGGGACAACGTTGTTCCAGAACAACGGGGGCCGCCCACAGCTCGAACCCGGCTTGACGCCATACAATACACATGTCCACTATGCAAGCAGGTCATCGGAGTCGATTGCCTTGATCCCTCAGTTTCAGCCGAACGGTTTTCTGCCCGAAGGCTTGCACGAGGCGTTCGAGGGTGAGGTCATGGATCGATTCGCTACAGGATCGGTCGAGCGGAAACGGCTCGGCCGCCAGGTCGGCCGGTGGATGCGACTCTGCCGATCCGCCGGGGCCCTGCGGTTTTGTCTGAACGGAAGCTTCGTGACCGCCAAGGAATCCCCCAACGACGCCGATGCCGTCGTCCTGCTCGGACAGGACTTCGCCGATCGGATCGCCCGGGGCAATCTCGACGCGATCGAGTTGTCGGAAGTACTCGGAATGCGTCCCACGGAACACCTGTTCGCAGCGGAAGATCGTCGGGACTGGGACGATTGGATACAATTCTTTAGTCGAACGAGTGACCCTCCGAGCCGCAAAGGCCTGGTGGAGGTGCTACTGTGATTACCAACGCGGCTGAATACGAAAAAGCCCACAGCGACCTCCGGATTCTCGAGCAGCGGATCAGCGACCTCGAACGCGATCATCCCGTCGGCGAAAAGGGATTCACCAAGGCCGGCGTGCGAAAGATGATCGCCAAAATCAACGAGGAACTCGCCGTCTTCGAGAGCCGTGAAGAGGCCCGGCTGGCTACGCCCCGCTGATGCGTGAGGCCCCGGCAGCTCTACGAAGCCAAAAACGGGTTGCAGCGGTGCACAAAGTCAGCAGCTAGAGAGCATGCGAAAACGGCACGGTAGTGCTGGTGCATGGCGACGGAAAGGGGTTCGAGCTCGGGTTCACATCGCTCCGCCGCGATGCAAAACCTCACTGCCTCACCACCGTCGTCTTGCCCTCAGTCCACGGATCGCCGCTGAGCGCCCCGAGCACGCAGAAGAAGTGCAGGATGAGCCCCGGCACAAACAAGGCCGCATACCCGAGCATGACCATGAAAAACCACGCCAGCCCGTTGAGAAACTGCCCCTTGTAAAGCTGCCCCAGGCCGGGCAGGAAGAAACTCAAAACAGCCGCCAGGCCCGGGCTCCAGAGCTTCACAGGCGGCTGATTGATGACGACGACCTGAGCCTGCCCCGTCGCGGCACTTTCCGTCAGAGCCGCCGGCGC
>JBJOHE010000259.1:0-13846 GCA_046047895.1 Planctomycetota bacterium
TGCGGTGGCCGCGTCGCGGTCGCCCACGTCGGCCGGCCGCCCCAGCGACTCTTCGACGAGCTTGCCGAGGAAGCCCTTGCGGGAATGGCCCACGAGGATCGGGCAGCCGAGGTCGAGGAACGCTTCGGCCCGGGCCATGAGTTCGAGGTTGTGGGCATGGGTCTTGCCGAACCCGATCCCGGGGTCGAGGCAGATCCGTTCGAGCGGCAGGCCGGCCGCGAGCAGGGCATCCCGTCGCCCCGCGAGGTAGTCGTGAATCTCGGCGACGACGTCGTCATACCGCGGGTCGAGCTGCATCGTTTGGGGCGTGCCCCGCATGTGCATGCCGCAGACGCCGGCGGCAGAGTCGCGGGCCAGGGCGACCATCGCCGGATCGCCCTCCAGCCCGGTCACGTCGTTGATGATCTCGGCTCCGAGATCGAGGGCCCGCTCGGCCACGGCCGCCTTGGAGGTGTCGATGGAAACGGGCACCCCCGACTCTGCCGCCAGCCGGCGGACCACCTCGACCACGCGGCCGAGTTCCTCGGCGACCGAGACCGGTTCCGCGAAGGGCCGGGTGCTTTCACCGCCGACGTCGAGCAGGTCGGCCCCGGCGGCTACCAGGGCGAGCCCGTGGGCCACGGCCGCGTCGGTGTCGGCATGGCGTCCGCCGTCGGAGAAGCTGTCGGGCGTGACATTCACGATTCCCATCACCAGCGGCCGCCGCAGGCTTCCGCCGGGGTGCATCAGCTCGAGCCGCCGGGTGCGGAGCTGCCAGTGGATGGGGGCGGCGGGGTGGGGCATGCCATAATCGTACTCCCGTCGGCGGGCTCCCCGCGGGCGGCGCCGGTTGCCCGCCCGATCAGGAACCACGCATGGCTCGCCGCCCGCGCTCCGAACGCCGCCCGTCCGCCGCGGCCGGCTCGGAATCTGGCATCACCGTCGAGATCACCAGCCGGTCGCGGACCGGGGCCGTCGACCCCGCCTGGCTCGTGCGGATCGCCCGTCGGGCGATCGAAGCGATCGGGGCGAAGGAGGCCGAGATCGGCGTGCTCGTGGTGAACGACCGCGGGATCGCGAAGCTCCATGCCGATTGGATGCAGAATTCCGATCCGACCGACGTGATCACCTTCGACCTCGGCAGCGACCCGCCTGGCCGGCTGGCAGGCGACATTGCGGTCAGCGGCGAGACGGCCCGGCGGATGGCCCGGGAACTCGGCTGGCAGCCGCGGCAGGAGCTGGCGTATTACGTGATCCACGGCCTCCTTCATCTGGCCGGCTACGACGACCTCACTCCGGGCGAACGGCGCAGGATGCGCAAGGCCGAGCGGGACGTGATGGTCGCCGTCGGCCTGCCCGCCCCGCCGCGAAGGCCGCCGACCGCGGCCCGCCGGTCTCGACATGCCCGCTGAAAAGACGCTCGCGATCGTGATCCGCACGGTTCCGTTCGGCGAGACGAGCAGCGTGGTCACGGTCTATTGCCGGGAGTTTGGCAAGCTGCGGGCCTTGGCCAAGGGAGCCTGGCGGCCGAAGAGTTCCTTCGATGGCGGCCTTGACCTGCTTTCGATCAGTCAGGTACTCGTCCTCCGGAAATCGTCGGGCGGGCTCGATCTGCTCACTGAAGCCAGTCTGGAACACCGGTTTCGCGTCGGTCGCAGCTTCTCGGCGGTGCTCGGCGGCCTGCACGTGGCCGAATTGCTCGATGTCCTCACGGCCGATGCCGACCCTCAACCGGAGCTTTTCGATGTGGCACAGGCGACGCTCCGGCAGCTGTCGGACTGGCGGGGCGACGAGCAGCCGCTGGTCCCGCTCCTGCTGCGGACCGAGCTGGCGATGCTCAGGCTCGTGGGGCATGAAGCCGAAACGGCCTGCTGCGTCGAATGCCGCGGACCGCTGCCGGCGACGGGGCGGGTCGCATTCGGAATGCTCGAGGGAGGCACGCTCTGTGATCGCTGCCGCGGCGGGAGGCGTGCGGTCGTCTCGCTTTCGGCGGCGGGGCTGGCCCTGCTCCGCCAGCTCCAACGGAATTCTGCGGCCGCCCTTCCCGCCAGCTCGCCGGCCATCGCCGGGGAGGTGCGAGCCGTGATGACCACCTACCTCGCCCACCTGCTGGGCCGCCCCACGCGGGTGGCCCCCCGTCTCAAGTCCGCCGGCCGCCGCCGGATCACCTGACAGACTCCCGATGCCAAACCCCCGCCCGTTTCTCGCCGTCTCCGTCGCCGCCGTCCTGATCGGCTGTCTCGCGGCCGGCGGCTGCGCCAGTCTCCAGGCTCCGAAATGGCCCTGGAGCTCGGCCGACACGGCCGTGGCCGCCAAGGAGGCCGACCTTGAGAAACAGCTCGGCGACGACGCCGATTCGGAGGTGATCTCGTCGGAATACACCGGCGCCACCCAGGACTACGCCTTCGATTACCTCAAGGGCGACAACATCAAGAAGCGGTGGAAGAAGATGCTCGGCCGTGGGCCGAACGAGGAGGTGGCCCGGGCGGCGATGGCGGAGGCCGATGCCCTCTTCAAGCAGGGCGATTACCAGGCGGCGATGCCGAAATACAAGAAGGTGATCGACCGCTGGCCCGATTCGGTGCTGGAGGAAGACGCGCTCTGGCAGCTGGCGGAATGCCAGTTCTTCTCCGACCAGTATCCCAAGGCCGAAGACACCTACGACGAGCTGGTCAAGAAGTTCGCCAACACGAAGTATCTCGACCGGATCGCCCAGCGGCAGTTCGTGATCGCGCAGTATTGGATCGCGCTCGACGAGAAGCACCACTACCTCACGATCGTGCCCAACATCTTCGATCGCAGCCGGCCGTTGTTCGACACCCGCGGCCGAGCGCTCAAGGCCTTCGACCACGTCCGGATCAACGACCCCCGGGGCGAGCTGGCCGACGACAGCCTGATGGCCCAGGCCAACGCCCATTTCCTCGACCGGCAGTGGCTCGACGCCGACTACTTCTACGGGCTGTTGCGAACCGAGTATCCCGACAGCGACTTTCTCCTACAGGCCCATCTCCTCGGTCTGCAGGCGAAGCTCCGGGCCTACCAGGGGCCGGCCTACGAGGGGGGCATCCTCGACGAGGCCGAGATCCTCGCCGATCAGGTGCTCGTCCAGTTCCCCGACCAGCTCGGCCGGGATGAGGAGGAGCGAGTTGAGAAGACCCGGGCCGAGATCGCGGCCTGCCAGGCCGACCGGCACTGGCGGCGGGCGGAGTTCTATGCCAAGGGCAAGCATTACCAGTCGGCCCGGATCTATTACGCCCTGATCGCCCGGGATTACCCTCGGACGATGCTCGCCCAGGCCGCCCAGGAGAAGTACGCCGCGATCAAGGATCTCGAGGATGTCTCCGACGATCCCTTTCCGATGCTCACCCGCGTGCTCAACCCCGACTCGCTCAAGGAGGCCGAGCTCGACGCGATGGCCGAGGCCGAGGCGCAGACGGCGATCGCCCGCGGCGTGGAAGGCGACGAGCCGCCCCTCTATTGATGCCCGCCCGAAGAGGCTGTTCGTGATCGCGGCCATGCACCGCTGCCGGTTTCTCGTCTGTCTGGCGGTGCTCGTCACCGGCATGGCGGGCTGTGCCACCTACCGGTTCGGCAACAACACCCTCTACGCGACCAACGTCCGCACGATCTACGTGCCGGTCTTCCAGTGCGACTCCTTTCGCACTACTCCCGCCATCGACATCGGCGAGCGGCTCACCGAGGCGGTCTGCAAGGAGATCGAGAAACGGACTCCCTTCAAGGTGGTGGGCAGCGAGGACGCCGCCGACAGCGTGCTCACCGGCCGGGTGGTGGCCGACACCAAGCGGATGGTGGTGGAAAGCCCGACCGACCAATCAAGGCAGGTGGAGATGAACTACCAGGTGCTCGTCACCTGGGCCGACCGGGGCGGGACGGTGATCGCCGCGGGCGACGTGCCGCTGCCCGCGGCCACCGTCGACGTTGGCCAGGCCGCGTCGCTCGTGCCCGAATTCGGCCGCTCGGTCGCCAGCACCCAGCAGGAGGCGATCATCAAGCTCGCCCAGCAGGTGGTCGGCCTGATGGAAGAGCCCTGGTAGTCTCCCGCGATGGGTGGTGGGGGGGATGCCGCGCCAACTGGTAGGTCGGGGTCGCCCGTATCCCTTCGCCGGACGTTTGCTTCGGGCATCCTGCCCTTCGCTCACTCCGAGGCAACAGCGCTTCGCCATCCATGGCTTCGCTCGTTGCCTAGGCCGGCTCAGGGACACGGGCGACCCCGACCCGGGCAGCGCTGGAGGCGAGGCATGGGGGCTCGCCAGGCCCGTGGGGGCAGGCTTGCAGCCTGCCCGAGCCGGTCTGCTACCTCGACGGGAAGGCGAGGCCGTCAGGCGGTCCGTTGATCGGGATACTTGACGCGGCCGTGGTAGACGGCGGTGAGGCTCTTCACCAGGCTCCGCTCGACGGTCTTGAGTTCCTCGAGCGTGAGGCCGCACTCGTCGAACTGGCCGTCGTTGAGCCGCTTTTGGGCCAGGTCGTGGACGAGGTTGGCGATCCGGGCCGGGGTCGGTTCGGAGAGGGTTCGGCTGGCGCTCTCGGCGGCGTCGGCCAGCATCATCACCGCCGATTCGCGGGTGCTCGGCTTGGGCCCTGGGTAGCGGTAGGTCTGCTCGTCGACGCCCTCGCCGTTGGGGTCGGACTGCGACCGTTCGGCGGCCCGGCGGTAGAAGTATTCGACCAGCGTCGTGCCGTGATGCTCGGCGATCAGGTCGATGATCGGCTGCGGCAGGTTGTATTGCCGGGCGAGTTCCACGCCCTCCTTCACGTGGGCCACGATGATCAGCGTGCTCATCGCCGGCACGAGTGATTCGTGGCGATTCTCCGGGCCCTGGTTCTCCACGAAGTAGGCCGGCTTGAGCATCTTGCCGATATCGTGGAAGTAGGCCCCCACGCGGACGAGCAGGCCGCGGGCTCCGATCGACTCCGCTGCGGCCTCCGCCAGACTGGCGACGTTGATCGAGTGGTTGTAGGTGCCGGGGGCGCGGCGGACGAGTTCCTGGAGCAACGGGTGGGCGACATCGCCCACCTCGAGCAGGCTCAGGTCGGTCAGCACGCCGAACGACCGCTCCACGAAGGGGAGCAGGCCGGTCATCAGAAAGCCCGCGAGCACCGTCCAGACACCGCTCCGGCCGGCCTCGTAGACCATCTGCAGGTCAAAGGGGCGCTCGTGAAGCAGGTTGGCGCCGATCTGGGTGAGGAACACCACGGCCCCCGCCCACAGGCCGACGTAGATCAGCTTGCTGCGGCTGCGGATCCGGCCCATCCAAAAGACCATGGCCGCCGCCGCGGCGGCGAGGGTGACGTATTCAGCCAGGCCCCGTCCGAGCCCGAGGACCACCACGAGGGCCACCTCCGCCGCGAGGAGCAGCGCGAGATCCTCGTCGTAGGCGATCGCCATCGTCATCGCGAACAGGAGCAGCGGCACCACCTGGGCCTGCCAGGCATCGGTTGCGGCTAGCATGCAGAGCAGCACCGCGAGCACGGAGAAGCCCACGAGCGTGGCCACATCGCCGACGTCATCGAGAATCTCCCGGTGGTTCAAGTGGATGTAGAAGCCCGAGAGGGCGAACATCGCGGTGAACAGCCCGAGCATCGCCAGCATCCGCACGAGGCTCTGGCGGGCTTCCTGTTGCCGGAGGAACTCGTCGTGTTCCCGCTGGAGGAGCGTGAGGGAGTCGGCCGTGATCGGCAGACTGGCCTCGGCCAGGAGGCTCCCCTTCGGATAGGAGACGAACTGCTCGGGAGTCTTTTCGATCGCGTCGGCCTTGGCCCGGGCCGTGGCCTCGCGATCGATCTCGAGGGTGCCCGAGAGCCGGGGCTCGATCCAAGAGAAGATCCGATTGACGAACGGGCCCTCGCCGAGTTCCTCGTTGAGCCGGGTGCGAAGCCGGGCCTTGGCTTCGACGAGCAGCACCTGCGGCACCTGCACCCGCACCGTCTCGGCCGGATTGCCGAGCGGGTGGACGTCGATCTCGTTCTGGCTGCCCTCATCGAACGTGTGCTGGATCTTCTCGAGCACGCCGGTGGACTCGAGGTCCTGGAAGGCCAGGTCGATGCCCTTCTCGACGAGCAGCAGCTTTTCCTTGGTGTCGATCCGGCCTCGGAACCGTTGAAACTCCTGCTCGGCCGCGGCGATCTGCTCGGCCTGTCCCGGGGTGGGGCGGGGCCGTTCCACCGCTGGCCGACCGGTGGCGGGGCGGGCTGGGCCGCCCGGCTTCGCGGGGGCGGCCTCGGGATGGAGGTCGGGAGGCTCGGGAGCCACCGGCACCGGGCTCGGGGGGGGCACGAGATCGAGAATGCCCGCAGACTCCGGCACGAGTTCCATCCATGCCTCGCGGGGAACGGCCGCCAGGGAATCGGCGGCGGCGATCTCCGCGGCCCGGTTCTTGAGGCCGTCTCGGAGTCGCACGATCGGCGCCTTGTCTTGGGCGTAGACGACGCGAACCTTGGCGGCGGCCCGCTCTCGAGCCACGCGGGTCGCCTCGAGGTCGGGCTTCTCGAACGGCACGCGGGAGACGACGCCATGGACCGGCACCGATCCGAGCCGGAAGCCGAACGGCTCCGCCCAGCCCCGCAAGGCCACGAGGAGCACCAACGCCCCGCCGAGGCACAATCCCAGCCGAACAAGCACATCGGGCCGGGCCGCCCGTTCCACAAGCATGGCCCAGAAGCCGTGGGGAAGGTCGACCGCTTTCGGGCGACGGCTGCGGCGACGGAAGGTGGGAGAGACAAGTGGCATGGCAGTGAGCGGCGCTTACCGGTCGTAGGCCTCGACGATCCGTTGCACCAGGGCGTGGCGGACGATGTCGGCGCCGCCCAGCCTCACCTGGCCGCAGCCCGGCACGCTCTCCAGTCGCTTCATCGCGTCGACCAGACCGCTCTGGCGGTCGGGGGGCAGGTCGATCTGGGTGGTGTCGCCGGAGATCACCATCTTCGAGCCGATGCCCAGTCGCGTCAGAAACATCTTCATTTGCGAGACGGTGGTGTTCTGGGCCTCGTCGAGGATGATGAAGGCGTTGTTGAGCGTGCGGCCCCGCATGTAGGCCAGCGGAATCATCTCCACGATGTCCTGCTCGGTGAGCCGCTTGAGCTGCTCGTAGTCCATCATCTCCCGCAGCGCGTCCATCAGCGGCCGGAGATACGGGTTGATCTTCGCCTGGAGGTCGCCGGGGAGATAGCCGAGGCTCTCGCCCGCCTCCACCGCCGGCCGCACGAGCACGATCTTCCGCACCTGTTCGGCCCGGAGGGACGCCACGGCCAGCGCCACGGCGAGGAAGGTCTTGCCGCTGCCGGCTGGTCCGGTGCAGAGCACGATGTCGTGCTGGCGGATCGCCTGGACATACTTCTCCTGGCCGGCGGAGCGGGGCACGAGCTGCCCGCCGGGCCGCTGCACGTCGATCGGCGGGTGCTGGGGGGCGAATTCCTCTCCCGTGGCGATCCGGAGCAGCCGATCGACCTCGTCGCCCGCCACGCCGCCATGATCCCGGGCGATCCGGTCGAGTTCCTCGAAGATCTCGGTGGCGCGGAGCACCGCATGCTCGTCGCCGTCGATGTGGATCGCCTCGCCCCGGGCCGCGATCCCGACGCCGAGCGCCTCGCGGATTCGGCGGAGATGCTGGTCGCGCGGCCCGAAGATCGCGCCGAGCCGTTTCGTGTCGAGAACCGCGATGGTGGAACGAGCCATCGAAACCCGCTGCGGCTGGCTGGCCGGCGGTCTCGGGGGACAAGGAACAATCGCCTGAGTCCTAACTATACCTCAAGCTTGGGTGCCGAGCGCCCAGAGCAGCCAGGCCACCGGTGCCGCGAAGAGGGGGGCATCGACCAAATCGAGGAATCCGCCGAGACCACCGAGCATGCGGCCCGAGTCTTTTACACCGAGCTCCCGCTTGATGAGCGACTCGGAGAGGTCGCCGAGCATCCCTGCCAGCCCCACCGCCGCCCCATAGATCGGCCAGCCGCCCCAGGGGCGGACCGTCGTCCAGCCGGATGCCTCCAAGAGGAGCCAGGCCACCGCCACCGAGGCGGTGATCGAGGCGGCCGCGCCCTCCCAGGTCTTGCCCGGGCTCACGAGCGGCGCCATCCGGCGGCGGCCGATCGAGGAGCCGACGAGGTAAGCCGCGATGTCGCCTCCCTTCACCACGGCCACCATGCTCACGAGCGGAATGAGGCCGGCAGGCCCCGGGCCGCCGAGCACCCGCAGGCTCACCATGAAGGCCAGCGGCAGGCCGATCGCCGCCATGGCGAGAAAGCCCGCGGCGAGCCGCGCTGCTGCTGCGGCCGATCGCCGGTAACCAGCGAGTTCGATCACGAACCAGCCGCCGAGGACGGCGGTGAGGGCCAGCGCGACGCAGCCGATGATCGAGAGCGGTGTCGCGGCCGGCAGCCCGGCGGCCAGCATCGCCACCAGCGGCAGCAGGGCGGCAGAACCCGCGACGAGCGGAGTGTTGAGCGCGAGTCCGCGGTCGAGCGTCATCCGCGACACCTCGACGGCGGCCCCGGCGGCGATCATGACCGCCACTGGTGTCAGCCACCAGCCGGCCGCTGCGGCCCCGAGCCCCGTGGCGTCGGCCCAGCAGAGCAGCGAGAACAGGGCGATCACGATCCCGCTCACGGCCGCCCGTGAGGTGAAGGAGCCTGGGTGTGGCGACGCGACGTTCACGAGGGGCCGAGGCCTCCGAACCGGCGGTCGCGGGCGGCATAGGCGGCCAAAGCCGCGTCGAGATGCTCCTCGGCGAAGTCTGGCCAGGCCACGGGTGTCACCCAGATTTCCGCGTAGCTGATCTGCCAGAGCAGGAAGTTGCTCACCCGCATTTCGCCGGCCGTGCGGATCAACAGGTCGGGGTCGGGCATGCCGGCCGTGTGAAGCCGGTCGGCGAAGGCCGCCTCGTCGATTGCGTCGGGGTCGACGAGGCCAGCCGCGGCATCGCGGGCCAGGCCTCGGGCAGCGGCCACGAGTTCGCCGCGGCCGCCGTAGTTGATCGCCAGGCACAGCCGCATGCCGTCGTTCCCCGCGCAGAGTTCGACGGTCGTGTCGAGATCGGAGAGCGTCTCGGGCGGCAGGCCCTCCCGCGAGCCGATCATGGCGAGCCGAATCCGCTGCTCCATCAGGAGCGGACGTTCCTCGACCATGTACTGACCGAGCAATTGCATCAGGAATGCCAGCTCCGCCTCGGGCCGCCGCCAGTTCTCGCTGGAGAGGCAGTAGAGGGTGAGCTGCTCGATCCCGAGGCGGGCGCAGTGTTCCGTGATCCGTCTCACGCTCGTCACGCCGCGGCGATGCCCCTCGATCCGGGGCAGGCCCTGCCTCTGGGCCCACCGGCCGTTGCCGTCCATGATGATCGCCACGTGCCGCGGAAGACCGGCCGGAGTCTCCCTTGGGGCCGCCGGATCCGGGCCCGGGCAGGCCGGCTGGTTCGCCGCTGGCGAATCCGGGGACGCAGAGCCGCTCACGTCCGAGCCGGACTGCTGGGCTGGAGTCGCTGCCATGGAGCCCCCTGACCGCGTTCGCAGAAGATCGTCTGGGCCCGGTCCGGCCCCACCGACACGATCGACACCGGCCGGCCCAGCAGCTCGCCGATCGCCGCCAGATAATCATGGGCTGCCGCAGGAAGGTCCTCGGGCCGACGGGCTCCGGTGAGATCGTCGCCCCAGCCTGGCAGCGTCTCATAGACCGGGACGGCCCGCTCCAGGTCACCGATCTGAGAGGGAAACTGCGTGACCCGCCGGCCGTCGATCTCATACGCCGAGCAGATCTTCAGTTCGTCGAGGCCACCAAGCACGTCGAGCAGCATCACGGCCAGTTCGTCGACGCCCGAGAGCCGGGCCGTGTAGCGGGCGGCGACGGCGTCGAACCAGCCGCACCGCCGAGGCCGCATCGTGACCGTGCCGTATTCCCGGCCCCGCTCCCGCAGGTGCAGCCCGATGGAGTTGTCCTGCTCGGTCGGCAGCGGGCCGCCGCCCACGCGGGTGGAGTAGGCCTTGACCACGCCGATCACCCGGTCGATCCAGCGGCCGGGAATGCCGGAGCCACTCGCCACGCCCACACCCGACGAGTTGCTGCTCGTGACGTAGGGGAAGGTGCCATGATCGATGTCGAGCAGGGCGCCCTGTGCGCCCTCGAAGAGCACCCGCCGGCCCGCCTCGACCGCGTCGAGCAGCACGGCCGTGGTGTCGGCCACGAACGGCCGCAGCCGCTCGGCGTACGCAATGTATTGGTCATGGATCGCCGCCGGGTCGAGCGGCTCCGGAGCCTCACCGCCGGCGGGCTGCCAGGAGGAGAGCAGCCGGTTCTTGAAATCGACGATGTGTTCGATCCGCTGCCGGAAGTCGTCGCGGTAGAGGTCGCCGAGCCGGATCGCCAGGGAGCGGCCCACCTTGTCGCGATAGCAGGGGCCGATCCCGCGGCCGGTGGTGCCGATCGCGCCGCCCCCAGAGAGGCTGCCGTCGAGCAGCCGGTCTTCCGCCACATGCCAGGGGAAGACGACGTGGGTCCGGTCGCTGAGCAGGAGCTTGCCCCCGACGGTCACCCCCCGCGATTCGAGCATGTCGATCTCGCGGATGGCGCTGGCCGGGTCGAGCACGACGCCGCCGGTCACGACGCACTGCACGCCGTCGCGGAGAATGCCGCTGGGAATGAGCGACAACTTCCAGGTTTCGCCGGCCGAGACCACCGTGTGACCGGCGTTGGCTCCTCCCTGGTAGCGGACGACGAAGTCGTGCTCGCCCGTGAGGATGTCGACGAGCTTCCCTTTGGCCTCGTCTCCCCACTGCAGTCCGATGACACAAGTGCCCGGCACGGTTGGCGAACCTCCTCGACGCGCTTGAAACGGCGGAGGCGACTCGCACGCGACCTCCCATCAGAGTGTAAAACCGCGGGAAAACCGGTCAAGCGAGCAGCCCGAGGCCCCATGAAGTCGCACCCTGGCACCGTCCTTCACGTCACCACTGCCGACCAGGGCGGCACCCTGGCCGCGTTTTTGCGGGCCCGGCTCACCGGCTCAAGCTGGTCGCGGGTGCAGAAACTGGTCCGGGGTCGCCAGGTGCTCATCCATGGCAACGTTTGCACCGATGTGGCCCGGCGGCTCAAGGAAGGGGAGGTGGTGAAGGTGCTGGAGACGGCCGCGCCAAAGCTCCCCGGAGCCGGCGACGTAAGGATCGTGCATCTCGACGACGACGTGGTGGTGGTCAACAAGCCACCGGGCGTGACCACCACGCGGCACCATGAAGAGCGATCCTGGCCCGCCCGGCGGCGGCAGCTCCAGCCGACGCTCGAGGAGCTTGTGCCGGAGGCGATCGCGCAGCGGCTCGCCGCCGGCCGGAGCGGTGGCAAGCCGCGACGGCGACCGCAGCCCGTCCGGGCTGTCCATCGGATCGATCGGGAGACGAGCGGCCTGGTGGTCTTCGCCCGCAACGTGCCTGCCAGCCGGATCCTCGCCGAGCAATTCCGGCTGCACACGACCGAGCGACGGTATCTCGCGATCGTGGTCGGCCGGGTGGGCACCGGTACGATCCGCACCCAGTTCGTGCGGGACCGCGGCGATGGTCGCCGCGGCTCGACCGATGAGGGCGAAGGCAAGCTCGCCATCACTCACGTCGCGCCGGTCGAGCACTTCGGCGACGCCTACACCCTCGTGGAATGCCGGCTCGAAACCGGCCGAACCCACCAGATTCGCATCCACATGTCGGAGACGGGCCACCCAATCTGTGGCGAGCGGGTGTATCTGCCGACCCGCCGCGGCAGCCTGAAGGACGAGTCGCGGGCTCCGCGGGTGATGCTCCACGCGGCCGACCTCGGCTTCGTGCACCCGGTCAGCGGCGACTCGCTGCAGTTCACGAGCCCGCTGCCCGACGACATGCGGAAGGTGCTCGCCGATCTGCGGAAGCGGTTCCCGAGCTGAGCCGTCGGCGAGGCCCCGACCAGAGGCAGCACTGTTCTTGAGGCATGTGCACCGGTAGACCCGTGGGGGCAGGCTTGTAGCCTGCCCGGATCCGGCTGGATTCGCTGTTGAGGCGACGCCAACTGTGGGGTCGGGGTCATCCGTGTCCCGTCTCCGGACGTTCGCTTCGCCCATCCTGGGCTCCGCTCACTCCGAGGAAACTGCGCTTCGCCATCCTGGCTTCGCTGGTTTCCTAGGCCGGCTCCGGGACACGGATGACCCCGACCAACGCGACCCCTTTTTGTAGAGGCATGCGGAGCAGTAGACCCGTGGGGGCAGGCTTGTAGCCTTCCCGAAGCCCTCCGGGCGGTTCGGCCGGCCCTTACCGGAGGGCTTCTGTTTCGCCGCCGGCGATCGTGGCGGCGGCAGTCCAGGCGGTGGGATCGACGTTGTTGCCCACGAATCGCACGCCGCCGTCGGCCATGCCCACGACCACGCCGCCTGGGTGCCGGCTGCGGGGGGACCGCCAGCCGTAGCCGGCATACATCCTTGCCTTGTCGGGGGTGCTCATCAGGGCGGCAAGGCAATCGATCGCGTCGGCGTTGGGTGGCCGGGCGTGGTTGATGAGCGTGGTGCGGTATTCGCCGTTGGCCCAGGAGAAGCCGCGGAGATCGGTGAAGTTGTAGTAGAAGGGTCGGCTGCAGGCCGTGGTGGTGAGCGGCGCGACGAACACGAAGCCGTAGCCGGTGGCTGGATCGATGCCGTCGCGGGAGGTGGTGGCCTTGGGGCCGGCGCCGAGCGTGCTTTCGGCGAAGGCGACCGTCTTCGAGAGGCCGTCGGTGATGTCGCGAGGGCGGGTGCGGGAATTGATCCCGAAGATGCCGTCGGTCTCGAAGGGCGTGCCGCCGCCGATCCCGCTGCCCGTGCAGCCGGCGTAGTTCGTGGGACCGAACAGGTCCGAGACCCGCGTCGCGACATCGGCCGGGCAGAGAAAGAGCGGCACGACCGTGGCCACGATCGGCTTGTTCTGCGGGGCGATGTCGCTCGGCGTGAGGCCGATGTAGAGCGGCACCGTCAGGTCGAGACTCCGCAGCAGCTGCTCCTGTTCATAGAAGGGAGCCAGGTGGGCGAGGACCGACCAGCGGAAGAACTGCCAGGGAAAGTCGGGCCGATCAGCCCACGGGCGGCTCTCCGCCCCGAGCGGAAACCGGCCGCGGGCCGACTCATGGTTTGCGGCGGCGAGACCCAGCTGACGGACGTTGTTCGTGCAGCTCGTTCGACGGGCCGACTCCCGGGCCGACTGCACGGCGGGCAGAAGCAGGCCGACGAGCGTGGCGAGGATCGCCACCACCACCAGGAGTTCGACCAGCGTAAACCCGCGACGGCCGGCCATCGGGCGCTAGCCTCGTCGGATCCGACTGCGGAGCAGCCAGGCTCCGCCGGCTGCCCCCAGCCAGGCGAGGCTGGCCGTCGCCGGCTCCGGCACCGTCGCCAGCCCACCGATCTGCCCGAGCCCCGAGGCGAAGGTGCTCATCAGCGTGCCGTCGGTGTCGAAGTGGTAGATGCTGCCGCTGCCCGAGGGGCTGCCCGCCAGCAGCGTGCCGTCGGGAAGCAGGGCCAGCGTGCCGACTTCGAAGGGTGTGCTCGTGGTGCCGAAGGTCGTGGTCGTGTCGGTGGCGAGGTTGGTCTGGAGGATGTCGCCGTTCATGATGCTCGCCGTGTAGAGCGTGGCGCCGTCGGGGGTGATCGCCAGGCCTGTCGGGCCGGCCAGGCCGTCGGCCCCGTCGGCGATCACCTCGCCCACGTACGTTCCCGCCGCGTCGAATCGCTTGACTGGGCCGCTCGCGATGCTCGTGCCGAAGTTGTAGGTCTGGTCGCTCACATAGAGTCGGCCGTCGGGGGCGAGGGCGAGGCCCGGGCTGCTCGCCAGGCTGCTGCCGGTGGTGTAGTCGCTCACAGCAAGTGGGCCGCCGGTGGCA
>JBJOHE010000260.1:0-6166 GCA_046047895.1 Planctomycetota bacterium
CCAAAGAGGAGTTTTTTGGGGGCTGGGTCGCTCACCGCCCCCGAGCCGGATGACCTTCGCGACCCCGGGGAGGCTCGGGGGTCGGCGAACGCTCGCGGAGCATGGGGGCGTATCCTCGCCCGCGACGCGACTTTTGCCGCCCCCGAGCCGGTGCTCTCATTTTGACGGGCAGGCTCGGGCGGTCAGCCCAAAGACTCGGGCTGGCTGCCGGTGAGCAGCCGGCAGGCCTCGAGATACTTGTCTCGGGTGCGGGTCACGATCTCATCGGGCAACTGGGGCGGGGGGCTGGCCTTGTCCCAGCCGCTCCCTTCCAGCCAGTCCCGCACAAATTGTTTGTCAAAAGAGTCGGGCACCCGGCCCTGGCCGACGGCGGCAGCGGGCCAGAATCGCGAACTGTCGGGAGTGAGCACTTCGTCGATCAGAAGCAGCTCGCCGTCTGACGTGCGGCCCCACTCAAACTTCGTGTCGGCCAACACGATGCCCCGGGCCGCCGCGTGGTCGGCGCCGCGGCGGTAGACGTCGAGGCTTCTGGTTCGGAGCGTGGCGGCGAGATCGGTGCCGATCGCCTGCTCCATGACGGCGAACGCAACGTTTTCGTCATGGCCGCTGGCGGCCTTCGTGGCCGGGGTGAAGATCGGCTCCGGGAGGCGATCGCCGGCCGCGAGGCCGGGCGGTAGCGGCACGCCGCAGACTGAACCCGACCGGCGGTACTCGGCCAGGCCCGATCCAGCGAGGTAGCCGCGAACGACACACTCGAACGGAATCACCTCGGCGCGGCGGACGAGCATCGTGCGGCCGCTAAGCGGTTCGAGATCGATCTCCGCTGGAAGTTCCATCGCGTCGACGTCGGTGGTGAGCAGATGGTGGCTGATCGGCGTGGGCCCGGCGGCGAGCAGATCGAACCAGAATCGCGAGATCGCCGTGAGAACCCGGCCCTTGTCGGGAATCGGCGACGGCAGGATCCAGTCGAAGGCGCTGATCCGGTCGGTGCTCACGATCAGGAGCGCGTCACCAAACCGCTTCGTGCGATGGAGGTAGCAGTCGCGAACCTTGCCGCGGATCGGTTCACCGAGCGGCAGGTTGGTGCGGGTGACGGGAGAGGAGCGTGTCATGGTTGCAGTTCACCGGATCGGCCCGCCGCCGTCCAGCGGTCGCCGCTCAGTCGGCCGCTGCTGCCCCCGAAGGCTTGCCGAGCGTGCGGTCCGCAAGATCGGCGAATCGCAGCCAGTCCCATTCAAGCAGATCGTGTTTGCCGGAGCGGACGTGGTAGCCGATCGTGCCGCCGACGGGCGTGTCGACCGGCGGCCATGCATCGACGCCAAGCCCCTCCAGGCCAAACAGGCTCCAGACGGGGCCGGCTGCCACTGCCGCGAGGAACTCGCCGCGGGGATCGGCCCAGCGGTCGTCCTCAGCGCTCGCCACGTAGAGTGGCCGCGGCGCGGCGAGCGCGAGCGTGACATGGGTGTCGACCGGAAGCTCGGTCTCACGGTCGGCGTAGCCGCGGAAGGCGGGGCAGAACCAGTGGGGAAACCGCCGGGTAATCGCCTCGACCGTCTCGCCGAAGTTGCGGCGTTCGAGGGCCGCCCCGCCGCAGCCCGACTCGTTCGACACCACCATCGCAAACCGTTCGTCGCAGGCCCCGGCCCAGACGGCCGCCTTGCCGTTGCGAGAATGGCCCACCACGATCACCCGCGTCGCATCGACCTCGGGGAGCGTGACGAGCCAGTCGAGGATCCGTGAGAGCTGCCAGGCCCAGGTGGCGATGGCGCCGGGTTCGTCGGGGGGCAGCGGCTCTTCGAGAGGTCTTCCGAGCGAAGCCAGGGCGCTTGCGGCCCGGCCGTCGGCGCGGTCGGGGAAGGTGTCGCCATAGCAGGCGGTCGCCACGCCATAGCCGCGGGCTAGCAGTCGCTCCACGGGCCAGCGGCGGGAGTGGGCGGCCCGCGAGGCGTCGGTGGCCCGGTGATCCACGATGCCGTTCTTCGGATCATCCGGCAGCCAGGCCCGGCAGAGGCGGATTCCGGGATCGGGGTGCTCTGCCTGGTTGCCCTTGAAGTTGAGATGGAGAAACACGGGAGCAGGCAGCCCGGTGGTCGGCAGATAGACGAGCACGTCGGTCGTCGCTGCATCGGCGGAGTCGCCGAGCTGCAGCCGGGCCTGGAGCCGCGTGGCCCGCATGCCGTCGGCAAGCGCGGCCTCGGCCCGCTCAACTTCCCCGACAACCTTGACCGGAACGTCCGGCAGCCGGCGACCGTAGACGGCTTCTTCGAGCAGGGCGAGTTGGTGGGGACGGCAACGGGCCTGCCAGTCGGCGGCCGACTCCGCCGGCCGGCCGTCGGGCCCGGCGAGCACGTCGGGCAGGGTGTAGGCCCGCACGGCCGATTCGTCGTAGTTCGCCTGCTCCGCTGCGGGGCTTGCGGCGGCCAGCATGAGGGTCGTTGCTCCCAGGATTGCGAGGCAGAGAATCGGTCTGTAGGCGGCGGGCTTCATTGCGGTGGCTCCGGAAACGGTTCCAGGGTTCCTTGAACCGGAATGGTTCTATCCCATCAGTCGGTGCCGTGTCCGGCCGGCCTGGCTCCCGGCAGATGAACGTTCAGCAGAAGTCGCGCGACATGCGAGGCAGGGTGGCCAGGGTGGACGCAGCAGACGCCACCGGCACACGGCCTGACGGTTGGGCTTCGGAGGCGGAGCCGTCGGCCTGCTCGCGGAGCCGGGCGAAGGCTGATTCGAGCCGCATTGCCACCACGTGCACAACGGCTCCCCGTCGCTGAATCCGGCCCGTCACCTGCAGCACAGCCGCGCGGCGGGCGGCATGGTCGGCTGCCGCCCACACATCCGGCCGCACCACGATGTTGGCCGCGCCGGTCTCGTCTTCAATCGTGAGGAAGATCATGCCCTTGGCGGTCGCCGGCCGCTGGCGGACAAGCGTGATTCCGGCCACGCAGACCCGCCGGCCCTCCGGGGCGGCCGTGGCCTCGGCGATCGCCGCCACGCCTGCCGCCGTGAGCCGCTCTCGTTCGAAGGCGAGCGGATGGGCTGCGAGCGAGAGCCCACCGGTGCGGTAGTCGGCAATTACTTCCTCCTGCGGCGTCATCGTGGGCAGGCCGAGGCAATCGTCGTCGTGGTCGTCGTCGGCAAGGCTCTCCAGCAGCGGTCGGTGCTGCGGTGGATCGAGGCACTGCATCACCTCCCAGACCGCGCGGCGGCGTGAGAGCCCGAGCGAAGCGAGCGCCCCGGCCCGAGCCAGGTGGAGCAACGCCTGGCGATCGAGCCCGGCCCGCCGGGCCAGGTCGCGAGGGAGGCTGAAGGGGCCGGAGTTGCGGGCGGTCACGATCCGCTCGGCTTCCGCTTCGCCCAGCCCATGCACCTGCTCGAGCCCGAGCCGCAGGGCTGGTTGGGATCCTGGTCGCGGCTTTCCCAGCTCGGCGTTTCCGTGGGCTTTCGGGCGAGCTTCGAGGGTGGCATGCCAGTGGCTGGCGTTTACGTCAGCCGGCAAGACATGCACCCCGTGCGCCCGGGCATCCCGCACGAGTTGAGCGGGGGCATAAAACCCCATCGGCTGGCTGCCGAGCAGGGCGGCGGTGAAGGCAGCAGGGTGATGGCATTTCAGCCAGGCCGAGACATACACCAAGAGCGCGAAGCTCGTGGCGTGCGACTCGGGAAACCCGTATTCACCGAATCCCCGGATCTGATTGAAGACCTGCTCGGCAAATCCGCGGTCGAGCCCCCGGGCAAGCATCCCTTCGACGAGTTTCTTATAGAAGGCGTCGATCACGCCCGGCCGCCGCCAGGCCCCCATCGCCCGCCGCAGTTGGTCGGCCTCGCCGGGGGTGAAGCCGGCGGCCACCACGGCTAGCCGCATCGCCTGCTCCTGGAAGAGCGGCACTCCGAGCGTCTTCTCCAAGACCTCGCGAATCGCGTCGTTGGGATAGGCCACCGGCTCCTCTCCGGCCCGCCGTCGCAGATAAGGATGCACCATGTCGCCCTGGATCGGGCCCGGGCGGACGATCGCCACCTCGATCACAAGGTCGTAGAAACACCGCGGCTGGAGCCGGGGCAGCATGCTCATCTGGGCCCGGCTCTCGATCTGAAACACGCCTACGGTGTCGGCTCGGCAGATCATTTCATACACGGCCGGATCTTCGGCCGGCACCGTGGCGAGGGTGAGCCGCGGGCCGCCGGCCTCGGCGATCAGGTCGAATGCCCGGCGGATCGCGGTGAGCATGCCCAGGGCGAGGCAGTCCACTTTCAGAATGCCGAGTTCGTCGAGGTCGTTTTTATCCCACTGCACGATCGTGCGGCCGGGCATCGTGGCCGGCTGCACCGGCACGAGGTCGGTCAGCCGGCCACGGGTCATCACCATCCCGCCCACGTGCTGGCCGAGATGCCGGGGGAAGCCGACGAGCTGGCCGACGAGCGACACGAGCCTCGTGCCGGTGTCGCTCGCGGGCTCGAGCCCCGCTTCGGCCAGCCGCGTCGGCAGCTGCTCAATCCGATCGCCCACGTCGAGCACGGTGGCGAGGGCATCCACCCGGTCGAGCGACAGCCCCAAAGCCTTCCCGACATCGCGGACGGCCGACCGTAGCCGATAGCAGATCACCTCGGCCGTCATCGCGGCCCGGTCGCGGCCGTAGGTCTCGTAGATGTATTGCAGCACCTCCTCGCGGCGGTGGTGCTCGAAGTCGATGTCGATGTCGGGGGCCTCGCACCGCTCCCGGCTGACGAACCGCTCGAACAGCACGTTCATCCGGGCCGGATCAACCGAGGTGATCCCTAGGCAGTAGCAGACGGCCGAGTTGGCCGCCGAGCCGCGGCCCTGGCAGAGGATGCCCCGCCTTCGGGCGAATCGCACGATATCGAAGACGGTGAGGAAGTAGGCCTCGTAGCCGAGTTCGGCGATGAGCGCAAGCTCGTGCTGGATCAGCCCGCAGACCTTTTCGGGGATGCCGGCCGGATACCGCTTGGCCGCGCCCTTCCAGGCCAGATCTGCGAGCTGTTCGGCGGCCGTGCGGCCTGGCGGCACCGTGGCGGCGGGATATTCGTAGCGAAGTTCGTCGAGCGAGAAGCGGCAGCGGGCGGCGATCTCGGCTGCCCGCTCGACGGCGCCGGGCAGGGCGGCAAACCGCTCGGCGATCCGCCAACGCTCATGGAGATGGCGTTCACCGTTGGAGAGCAGCTGTCCGCGAATCGCGTCGACAGTGCTGCCCTCGCGAACGGCGGAGAGCACGTCGAAGAGCGGCAGCCGGCTGCGTTCGTGGTAGCGGACATCGCCCGCTGCCGCGAGCGGAATCCCCACCCGCCGGGCCAGGCGGTCAAACCAGGCGAGCCGCTCGGCATCGTCGCCTTCGAGCGCCACCTC
Organism: Planctomycetota bacterium; assembly: GCA_046047895.1. Taxonomy (GTDB): domain Bacteria; phylum Planctomycetota; class Planctomycetia; order Pirellulales; family UBA1268; genus QWPN01. The sequence goes on from JBJOHE010000260.1 coordinate 5,357, forward strand.
GGCCAGCCCCCAGAGCCGGTCGCCGAAGATCTGCTTCCAGCGGGCGAGATCCCGGGCCCCCGCCAGGAGCCGGGCTTCGTCGGACCACTCCAGCGAGCTGCGGCCGCCGCAGGAAGCGAGCGGCACGCCCGCCAGCAGGCCGCCTGAAAACCGGGCGATGTCGGCGAGGGTGAGCCGGCAGCTGCCTGCGGCCTGTTGGCTCGGGGTGTCGTCATCGGTGCTTTCGGCTGTCGTGGTCTGCTTGGCATGCCGTCGCACCGGCCGGCCGGCGCATGCGGCGGCCTGGGCGTAGCCGTGGGTGAGCAACTGGCAGAGATTGGCGTAGCCGGAAGCGTCGGCCACCCAGACGACGAGCGGCGCGGCATCGAGCGGCTCGAGGCAGGCTCCAATCACGAGCCGGATGCCCGCGTCCTTCGCCGCTCCATGAGCCCGCACGATCCCCGAGAGTGTGGCCCGGTCGGTGAGGGCGATCGCCTCGTAGCCGAGCGCCGCGGCCCGTGTGACGATTTCTTCCGGATGCGAGGCCCCCTGAAGAAACGAGAAATTGCTCACGCAATGCAACTCGGCATACCGCGGCGCGGCGGCCGAGCGTCGCTCGATTGTCATGCTCCACCTCCCGTGCTCGACGATCGGTCAGGCAAACACCCCATGCAGATACCATTCGCTCCGGGCTTTTCGGGGCAGCCGCCCCAGCCGGCGAAACAGCCAGAACCTCGCCCCCGATTCCGTCTCCACGATGTAGTAGTCGCGGCGGACGGTGGGCCCGCGCCACCAGGCTGTTTCGATCCGTTCCGGACCGTGGGCCTCACG
>JBJOHE010000261.1:0-10071 GCA_046047895.1 Planctomycetota bacterium
GCGTTGTTGGTGATGTTCGTGCCCGTGCCGGGAGAGGCGATCAACGTGGTCTTCAGGTCGTTCACGCCCCAACCGCTGCCCCAGAGGTAGCCCCCCTGCGAGCCGTCGGGCAGTTTGTCAAACACGTTCATATAGCCGTTCCAACTGCCACCCTGGGCGGCAGGGCCGCACACGATTGCGAGCACCGCGATGCTTGTCAGAAATGAGAGTTGCCGCCGCATGATCATCGTCCTCCGCTGCTGAATGAATCTGTCACGCCAAGACGCTCTGGAGCGGCTCCGTTGCCGCCACCTCAATGAGTTTGTTCCCAGGCTCGTTTGCCCCCTTGGTTCACCCCGGTTGGCTTCAGGCCCAGAGGGAGAAACCGCATCCATCCGTCGATCTCAACTCGGTTTGCCCGCCACGGACGGCGGACAGCCCGCTACCGTCCGTTCCGCGTTGCACCCTTGGGCCGCCGGGCTGATTTCTCCGCCACTGGCCCGGTCGTGCCATTGACCTCGAAACTCGTCGCGATCGTGCGGCGGCAGGCCGCCCGACCCTTGTTTGCTGAAATCACCTGCGTCAGCCACTGGGCCGCCTCGAGGCCGAGGGCCGAGGCATCTTGGGTGACGGCAGTGAGCCTGGGCCAGACGTGGGTTCGCACGTCGCTATCGTCCACGCCCACGACCGAAATCTGCCCCGGCACGTCGATGCCCCGCTCCTGGGCGCGTCGCATGATGCCGAGGGTGGTCATCGGATTGGTGGCGAAGATCGCGGTGGCGGGGTCGTCGAGCCCCATCATCGTGTCGAGCACCTGCTCGCCCGACGAGAGGCTCGCGGGGAGTTCCATCACGAGCGCCGGGTCGAGCTTCATGCCGGCGCAGTAAAGGGCGTCGTCGTAGGCACGGCGGCGGTCGGCATGGTCGGAGTCGGCAACGTTGTGCATCGCCAGCGCGATTCGCTTGTGGCCGAGGCCGAGAAGATGCTCGACGGCCTGACGGCTGCTGGGATACGAGTCGGACCGGAGAAAGTTCACCTCCGGTTCGTCGAACTCTGCCGCCACGACGAGCGACGGAAAGCCTTCGGCGGCGATCTTGCAGATCGTGGAACGGTTATTGCGGAAGCACCGCAGGATCACGCCCCGGATGCCCTTGCGAAGAAAGAACTGGGTGTACGTCTCGTCCGGCGACTTGTCGCGGCGGATGCTCAGGAGTTTGAGGTCAAACTGCTGCTCTTCGAGGCCCCGCATGATGCCGCTCAGGAGCGCCGGCTCGAAGGCCCCGTATTCGCTGCGGACGGGCTCGTCGGGGTAGGCCAGGGCGATCACGTTCGTGATCCGCCGACCGATCCGCGGCACATAGCCGACCTGATTAATCAGGGCCAGCACTCGCTCGCGGGTGGCCTCGTCGACATCGGGGTGGTTGTTCAAAACCCGCGAGACCGTGGCCGGCGACACGTTGAGCTGGGCTGCGATCGCGCGAACGCTTGCCATGGCCTATCCCCACGTCCCGTCGAAAAGCCTGAAACCACCCCGGCCAAGCCGCCTGAAACAGCAACCGAAACTGTTTCACTCCTCTCATGGTAGTCGAAAGGTTGGATTCAGGCAAGCGTTCGGCCCCGGCATTCCACAAGGGAAGGCCGGGGCCGAGGGGAAAGTTAGGAATTGCTTACCTGGCGAGCCTCCGGTGAGGCGGCCGGCTCGTTCGCCTACCGCCGCGACCGCCGGGCGATCCGGGCCAGGCCGGCGAGACCGATGGCGGCGAGGCCGAGGGAGGCGGGCTCCGGCACCACAGTCACGGCCACGCTTCCGTAGGCGGCTTCGTTCACAACGTTGGCATTCAGGCCGTTCACGGTGAAGCCGGCCTGGAGGATCAGCCCCTGGTAGAGCGAGAGATCAGACGTAACAGTGAAAGGACCCGAAGCCGGCAGCGCGACTCGGTCGTTCAATACCGTGGCAAAGCCCTGACCCGGGTCGAGCACCTTGATGAAGGCCTCGGCCGAGTAGAGGTTGGTGTCGAGATCGTTGGCGTCGACCGTGCCTTGGAGCGTGTAGCTGGTGACCGTCAGCGGATTGGTTTCGACGAACGTGTTGGCTTCCATCCACTTGTTGCCGTTCGGGCCGGGCGTGACGCCGCCGTCGGTGCTGTTGGTCCAGAATGCCCGGTCAGCATCGGTGCCACTCAGCGAATTCGTGTAGGTGTTGTAGTTCGGCTGGAGCGTCAGTTGGTCACCCACGATCGTGCCGGGGTTCGACGTGGTGACCGTCGACTTCAGGTCGGACACGCCCCATCCGCTGCCGAACACAAAGCTCCCCTGACTGCCCGAAGCATTGTTGAACACGTTCATGTAGCCAACCCAGCCGTCGGCCCGGACGGCGGTGGAAGCCAGAGCCATGGCCACAGCCATGCAGCAGAGCGTAAGGCGACGGGCAAAGGTGGAAGCGATCATTTGGAAGTCCCCTCGAGAAAAGCCGCGACAGTCGCAGCGGTGTTTTGGCTTCGGTGGCGGTACCCCCGCCCCCGACACCTGAAACAGTTGCAACTTTCGTGCCGTTTTCGTGAAGCCGCGTGTTTTTTGACCGGGAGGGGAAAGGGAATCGAATTATTTCCGGCGTTTTCCGCTAAGAACCAAGAGTCGCCGTGTTTATCTGCCTGCAACCGATTCACCATGTCTGTGAAAACTAGCCGTAACAGTTTCACCTGAGGTATGAATCGGAATTCCCAATCCTGGTGAAATCAGTCGCCAAGCCTCCCGCCGCCCTGGGTGGTTCGCCGGCTTGGGGGCGGCAAAGGTCTCGTCGCGGGCGAGGATACGCCCTCATGCTCCTCGAGCATTTGCCGACCCCCAAGCCTCCCCTTGGCGTTTGCCGTGGTGGGGGGGGCTGGTTCGCCGGCTTGAGGGCGGCACAAGCCGCCTCATCGGCGGGTGACTACGCCCCCGCCCGGGGAAAGCCGACGAGGATCGCGGTGATCGCGCCCGTGCGGCGGAAGATGTCCGCCGACAGATCAGCCGGCAGAGTATGGCCGGGGATTCGCTCGGTGGACTCACCCCGCATGACCGTCACCTCGGCCGTCTCCGTGTCGAACCGATACACGATCGGCACCTGACAGAAGAGAAAGGCCACCGCTCCGGCTGGGACCTCGATCGAGGCCGGCTGGCCGGCGAGGTCGAGGTAGTCGAGCTGGCCTGGCTCCTCGAGGATTTCATCGGCAGGAAGGAGTTCCGGCGCAAATCTGATTCTGCCCCCTTCCACCTCCAGGCCGAACTCGCCCAGCCGGGTGAGCAGCTCTTCCTTGACCTGCCCGGTCATGCCCGGCTGCTGGGCTCCGGCATGCCGGGGTGTGTGGGAATAGGCGTCGGTCGGAAAGGCGCCATACTCGGCGGGTGTCTTGCGGAAGCCGAGGCCGTCGCGGAGCCGGTGGTAGGCGGTACCGAGTTCCTCCCGGGCCGCGCCGGCAGCGCGGCCGTGGCATTCCTGCACCGCGAGGAGCAGCTTGGCCACCATGTGCCAATAGATGCTGCCGAGCCCCTCGAAGCCGAAGAATGTGCCGCTGCGGCCGGTGAACTGGCGGTGATGAAACACCTCCTCCCAGAGCTCAAGGGCGGTGGCTCGCTCGGCTCCCAGGTCGTCGGCAAACGAGTCGAGCCGCGCGGCCAGGTCGCCGGCGTTGGCCAAATCGGCGTTGAAGTGGCCGCCGCCGACGCGGTCGACGACGATCACCGAGCGATCACCCGCGTCAGCCCGAGCGGCGAGCTTCGGCACCCGCGCCCGCCAGTCGGCAGGCAGCCGGTTGCGGTCGAGAAAGGGCACGGCCTCGCGGTCGGGCTGCAGGAGATAGCTTCGCTGGTCGGGACGGTAGAGCGGGCTCCGGCGGAGGCCGGCGAGCACCTGCTCGGCCTCCCGTTCCGAAAGCAGGCCGCTGGAGAGCACCGCCACCTGGCCTTCGAGCATCGGCTCGAGCCGGCGAAACCGAGGCTGCCCGGCAGAGAATTCCAGCACATTGTAAGCGTGAAACAGGCCGTCGGCCCGCCGGTTTGCCCGGATCGTCTCGTCGAGGAGATCGATGCCTCGAGCCAAGAGGCTGCGGATCGCGGCCGTCGCCACCCGCGGGCCGCCCTCAGCCGGGGCCGCGCCGGCGAATGCCAGGGCATACACGGCCTCGCGGTGGGCCTCGCCGATGCGTCCCAGCTGTTCAACCATCCCGCCCGGATCGCCCCCATCGCGGAGCACGCCGGCGATCCCCTCCACCAGCGTCGCCGCCGGGGCCGCCAGTTCCAGGGTCTGTTCCGCAGAGGCTGCGAGGAGCCGGTCGAGAAAGGCGAGGAATCGCCGCAGGTAGCAGACGGTCACGACCGAAAGGCCCCAGCCCGCCAGGGCGTTGTTGGCGTCGTTCCATTCCGGCCGTTGGGTGTTGAGCCAGATGCCCCCCCCTGGCACGAGATTCGTGAGCTTCACAAGCGCCGGCACGAGCAGTTTCTCTGCCAGCGAGGCGAGGAGTGGCTCGCCGTCGGGTCCCGGGAGAAGGCGGCCGTCACCTCCGATCGCCGCTGCCCGGTCGAGGAGCCGGCGATGCACCTCCGCCTCAAAGCTGATCGAATCCCGTGGATTGCGGCGGATCGCCTCGAAGCCGGCGATGCGGTAGGGCACCACGGCGTGCGGGTGCAGCCGGCGGTTCAGGTCGGCGGCCAGGCGGCCGGGCCAAAACCGTTCGTGGGCCTCGAGCAGCCTCAGCAGGTAGACGATTTGATGGTCGCCCCAGTACCCGATGTGGCTCCAGGGATCTTCGGGATCGGGCACCTCCCAGTCGATGCCGCCCCGGGTGATGCGGTAGGCGTTGTAGCCGTCGGCGGTGGTGGCGTTGAGAAACACGGCCACCATCCCCGGCAGGAGCGTCGGGAAGGAATGCGCGAGGGCCTCCCAGTTTTGGAAGATGTCTCGCCAGTTGCCGGCGTAGCCGCAGATGGGCCGGCCCGCGGTGTCTCGGGTTTCGATCGAGAAGCGGTTCCAGGGGCGGCTGGGGTCGCCATGTCGACGACTGAAGCAGAGCGGAAGGTATTCACGTACCAGCCGTTCGAGCTGCGGATCCCCTCGTAGGCCCGCATCGGCGGCCAGGCTGGTGACGTCGCGACCGTCAGCCGAGGCTGCCCAATCACGGTGCCGGGCGAGCAGGCCGCGGTTCCGGCTTCCCAGAAATGCCGCGAGGTCGCCGGGCGGGCAGCGGGTGCCGTCTGCGGGCAGCCCGCCCCGCATGATGTTGAACAGCGTGTTGGAGGCGTGGTGGGCGGTGGCGACAGGGTCGGCCGTGCACTGGAGGCCGTCGGCGGTAGCGACCCTGGCCCGGAGGCCGGTGGTTTCTCGGTCGATCGCGGCCAGCAGGTCGGCCGCGGCGATCTCCCCGGCTGCCAGGCGGAGATCGAGGTCGACGACCGCCGCATGATCACGGCCGGTGTCGGCGACCATGAACCACTCGTGGTGGCCGCTGGCCGGCAGGTCGATCGCATCCCGCACGAGGTAGCAGCCAAAACCACCCCGCGCCGTGGCCTCTTCCTGCACGTCGCGGCCGAGGCGAAAGGCGCTGAGTTGCCGGCCGGTCACGAGCCGCCGGGCGGAGCGGTGCCCGAGCGACCAGGCGACGGTCGCCCGCAGCGACTCCGCCGGCTCCGGACGATCGCTGATCGCGGCGTTGAGGGCCGAGACGAGCAGCCCGCTGGGCAGGAGGATCTCGTGCCGCATGTAGGCCGCGGCCAGGTAACTGAACCGAGCCTGTAGCTGGTCCCCAACGCCCGGGGGCAGGATTCGATGCCAGCCGTCGAGCACGTCGATCCGCCGCCGGCGGGGCAGGAGGTTTTCGATCCGGCAGTGGCGGACGAGGCCGAACTCCGCCGACCCGGCCAGGATCCAGCGGCACCGCAGGCCGAGCCGGGCGTGGGTCTCCTCAAAGACGAGCCGCGCACCGAGTTCATGCTTGCCGATCGTGCGGGTGACATCGGGAGAAGGGGTGCCTGCCGCCCAAGGCTCCCAGCATTCCCCATCGACCCGCAGCAGCGAAACGATCCCGCTGCTCCGCGGCTCGTGGAGAATCTGGTCGGCCGGGCGGTAGGGGAAGATCGCCCCGTCTGGATCCCGTCGGCCCGCCGTGAGGCCGGCGTTGCTGCCGGCGAACAGCCAGACATCCCCGTCGCTGACCACGTTCATCAAAAACGGCGGCAGCCGCTCGGCCGCCCGGATCAGCGCGTACCGCTCGCCGTCGATGGAGACAAACTCGCAGCCGGCGTCGTTGAGCCGGCCGGCCGCCACGGCGGCGTCGCGTCGTTCAATGCTGGGGATCGACATGAAAAGTCCAATTGTCCATACATCCAGAACCGTCGCCATCCAGGACCGTCACAAAGAGCCGGTAGCTGCCGGGTCTCTCGGGAGCGGTGAGCGTGGCCTGCCCGGCGTTCGCAGCCGGCAGGACCACTCCGGGAACCAGGGCGGGCGGCCGTTCAGCATCACCTCCCACCCGACGGTCGCTGCTCTCCTCGCGCACGTCCCACCGATAGTCGAGCGGGCCGCCTTCGGGATCGCGGTAGCGGGCTTCGAGTTCGAACTTCGTCCCCGGTGCGACTCGCTTCCCTGCCATCGGCATTTCCACCGTGTCGAGAATCGGAGCCCTGTTCTCCGGCCAGTGACCCGTCCAGGCCCGGCAAAGGGCGTCGGCCCGCGGGGTCTTTTCACCGGTGGGCAGCAAAATGCCGAACCAACTCGCCGTCGCCTCCTGCTTGCTGCCCCAGAGGAAGGCGAATGTGCCCAGGCAATGCCGCTGGTCTTCCATGATCCGGCGGCAGGCGACAAATGTCTGGGCGGCCTTCTCGCGGGTCGTGGGCTCGATCGGCGCGTTCCACGGGGTGTGGGGCGATTCCCAGGGGCCGGCCAGGCCAAACTCGGTGATGCAGTAGGGCTTCTGCCAGTCGGCCTCGCGGAGCTTGTCGCCCACTCGGGCGGCATCGGCGTAGGCGTTGACCCCGAGAACGTCGATCGACGGGGCGAGCGTGCGGATCGCGGCGAGCTTGGCCGGATTGACGTTGGCCACGACGGTCATGACGGGGTGATCGGGGTCGATCGTTTTGATCCGCCGGGCGAGCTCTTCGACTTCCCGCCAGATCGCCGGCGAATCACCCGAACCGCCCGGCCCCTCCATCTCATTGCCGAGCCCCCAGGCGAGCACTCCGGGGTGATCTTTTAAGCGACTGACCGCCGCCTCGACGTCGGCCCGCTGCTTGGCCAGGTCAGCCGGATCGCTGTAGTCGAAGCCGTGCCGCTCATGGCCCAGCCAGAGCCCGACCATCACGGCGATGCCGTGGGCATCCGCCTCGTCGAGCAGGCTGCGACCGTTTTCGATCCGTTCGGCCGACGCGGCGTCCCAGGTGCGGATCGCGTTGCCGCCGCAGGCCGCCAGGGTGGCCAGGTTCGCGGTGCCGCCGACACCGCGGATCACGAAGGGCTTGCCATTTCGGAGGAGCTGAAAGCCGGCCTCGGGATCGCCGACGACCCGCACATCCGCCCGAGCCGCCGCCAGGCTTCCCGCCGCCGCCAAGGCGATGGCCGCTGCCAGCCGCAGAGGAGATCGTTGAGCCATGCCCGTTCACTCCGCGAGGGAGGCGTCAAACTCGAGCTCATCCAGGCGATCCTGGGCCGCCTTGGCCGGCTGCCAGAACCAGCCACGGGTGTCCCAGCATTGGGCGAACCCATAGTCGTCTACGAGTCGGCGATAGGCGGTGATCGCGTCGGCCTTGCGGCCCGCCTTCTCGAGGGCCTGCCCTTCGATGAAGCAGCAGGTGCCCACATCATTGAGGGCCCAGGCATCGTGTCCCTTCTCGGCCGACAGGAAGCCGGTGAGCTCCTCCTGCTGCTTGGCGGCCTCGGCCGCGTACATCTCCCGGCACTTCGCCGTGAAGGCGAGGGTTTCGGCAAGATCGCCCCGCTCGTGGGATTGCCAGGCCTTCGTGGTCAGGGTCTGCGACGAGTGGTCGCCGAAATCCTGGGCCCACGCCGACCCGGGTGATCCGAGATCGGAAGACTGGCTGATCACGAGCGCCAGGGCGGCGACGAGCAACGGGCGGGGCACGATGCGGACTCCTCGGGGACGGTGCAGGCAGGCTAGGAACCGAACGCCAGCTTACCGGTCGAGGCTGACCACCTCGCCGTCGCTGCGATGCCCGAGCCGATTGAACGTCTCGATGTCGATCGAGTAGTCAAGCGTGGTGACCGAGCCGTCGGCAAAGACGACATTGAAGCCCGCCGCGTGGGCGGCTCCGGGCGTCATGAAGCTTGCGTTGGTACCGGCGACCTCCTGCGGCGAGTCGGCGTGGGGCTGGCAGTAGGTCGAGCGGACCGTGTCGTAATCCCAGCCCGAGGCCCACCCTTCGTCATCATCGGCCGTGCGGCTGGAGGTGCCGCCCCCGGTCCGGAGCCGCTTCTCGAAGATCATCATCGTCTTGCTCGTGCCGTCGGAGATCTTGCCGATCTTGACGACGGGGTCATACCGAAGATCGGTCGCTGCTCCGCCCTTGTTGAAATAGCTGCTGCGGACGATCACGCCCTTGAAGCCGGTGTACGAAGCGCCGAGCTGCTGGGAGCTTTTCGGGGTGAAGTCCATGACGGAGGCGCCGGCTCCCCAGAAGCTGTAGCCCGCGGAGCAACCGCGGGTGGTGCCGAGCGTGTTGCCCGTGGCAGGGGTGAGCGTGATGCTCGTCGGGAATCGCGTCGGATCTTCGGAGCGGCTCGGCCCCGGCTGCACCGCCGCATAGTCCTGAAGCCAGTAGGTGACCGGACCGCTGATTCCCTGATTCGAAACCCGGGCCGAGTCGGTGTTTACATAGCTCGTCGGGCCACGACGAGACGGGCAGAAGTAGCCCGGGATCGGCGTGCCGGCGATCTGGGCCGTGTTGATGATCGTGTGGACACTTCCCTGCTCCATGTAGGGCAGGATCTGGAAGCCCCACGACAGACCCTGCTGCTTCGGGCCGAATGGCCGGCCGCCGGACGCGTAGTCTTCGATCTTGGGGTAGGGCGAAATGCCGCCGCTGGGAAAGGTCTTGGTGGCGCTCTCGAGGTTGAGGATCGCCAGGCCCACCTGCTTGAGGTGATTCTTGCACTGGGTGCGACGGGCCGCCTCGCGGGCGCTCTGCACCGCAGGCAGGAGGAGGCCGATCAGCGTGGCGATGATCGCAATCACCACGAGGAGTTCGACCAACGTAAAACCAGCACGGACGCGACCCGCGCGGCTGGCCGACGGGCGGCTGAACGGTCGCGACCGCAGAGTCTGCACGAAGCGAAGCATTGAATCCCCTCCCACAAAAAACCCCCCGAGCCCCTTCGGAGGCCCGGAAACCCGGGTGAAACACAAACCGGAACTGTTTCACTCGCAATCTTAGACGGCGAGGGCCCGGGTGGCAAGTCCTGGGTTTCCGGATTTCAGGACGGACGTCGGCGGGCCAGGGCTAGCCCCGCCAGGTAGGCAGCAAACCAGGCTGAAATCGCCGGCTCAGGGACGCCGGAGATGGCCTCGAGGGGGCCTCGGGGGAAGTAGGAGCCCCGTCCGTAGGCGTCGCCACCGCCGACCGCGACGAGGTCGAACACGTTCGTGACGCCGTCGTAGGTGAAGTCGCCCTGGGCCCAGACGGATGAAGCCCCGGTACCGTAGGTGCCCGACCCGCTCACGGCGACGAGGTCAAACACGCTCACGCTCCCGTCGAGGTTCGTGTCACCGGGCGCGGCGTAGGAAACCCTGGTCGCCCCGGAGGCTTCGGTGAGGTAGCCCAGGGTGCGGGCCCCGCCGCCGCTCGCTGCGGCCGCCGCGGAGGTGATTCCGCTCGTGCCCGTCCAGGTGCCGCCGTTGCGGCCCGCCATGAGGTCGGCCCGGAGGTCGGCGGCCGAAATCCCGCCGGGGGCGATCACGATTTCCCCCGCTCCGAGGTCGACGAGCCCGCCATCCCAGGCTTCCGCGACCACGAGGCTCCCCGCTTCAAGTGAAACCCGGCTTCCGGCCGGCAGTGTGACACGGCCGCCGGCCGCGACTGTGAGGCTCGGCGCTCCCGTCAACGACCCGG
>JBJOHE010000262.1:0-5948 GCA_046047895.1 Planctomycetota bacterium
TGAGGCGTCGGCGAGCTCGAGCGACTCGCGAATGTGATACCGCTCCAGGTGGTCCCGCAGCATCGGGCCGAGGCCGGGGGCCGCCACGATCTCGACCCCGGCGTCGGTTCGCAGAATCGTCGTCAGGGCCAGTACCTGCCCCCGCGCATCGGTAAAGAAGGCCTCGGTGCCCTGGCCGACAGGAAGGCTGGAGACCGCGGCTGTCGCGAAGTTGTCGACGAACCGCACGGCGTCGGGGCCCACGGCGGTGACGATGGCCAGGTCGAGCGGCACCCAGGCGGCTGGCGATCCGAACGGTGATTCTTCGCAGGGTATCGAGCCCGACATCGGCGGCAGTTCCTTTTCGCGGCCCTTGGCTTGTCAGCCTAAAGGTAGACCGTCGGCTCGGGGGGCGGCAAAAGTCGCGTCGCGGGCGAGGATACGCCCCGATGCTCCGCGAGCGTTCGCCGACCCCCGAGCCTCCCGCGCTGGACTATCTGGCTCTTGAGACCGCCGGCTCGGGGGGCGGCAAAAGTCGCGGTGTGAGAAAAATTCGTCCAAATCCTTGACACGGCGCGAACGATCTTCAGACCGGCCGCGTATTCCTTGGTGTCGCGACCAAGAGTCGCGTTGGAAAAAGCCGGGTGAAACCGGTGTTTTTCTGACGGGCTGGTCGCGATCGGTAGGCTTGGACGTACGGGCGGCTCGGCAAGGCGCCTCCCGTGGCGGCGGGCCATCACGCGATTCGATCTTCCTTCCTCCGGTTCGCGTTTCCCTTTGAAGTCGTTCGCGCCCGCGTTGCGCGCCGACTTCGGCGGGGCGACGAGGGGCGGCGGGTGGGGGCGAACGACACACAGGAGGCACCCACCATGGCGACCGTGCACTATGACCGAGACTGCCGCGACGATTTCGATGACGGCAGCGATTGCTACCACGACCCGCTCGCCGTCGCTGACAGCGAGCATTCCGATGCCCTGCGGGCGGAGTTCGAGGCGGTCGAGCGGGATGAGCGGGAGTCGGCGTCGACCGGACCCTCCTATCATCGGATCGCCGATGTCCGACGGCAGCAGGGAGTGACGCTCCGCAACGTCGCTCGGCGGCTGGGGATTCCGCTGCCTGTCGTGCGGCGGCAGGAGCAGGCCGACTGCGACATGCGGCTCTCGGAGCTGCTCCGGTGGCAGGAGGTGCTCGAGGTGCCGATCGCCGAACTGCTCGTCGAAGGTGACGGCCAGCTCTCCGGCCCCGTGCTCGCCCGCTCACGAATGGTGAAGCTCATGAAGACGGCGGCGGCGATCAAGGAGCGGTCTCGCGATCCCTCGATCTCACGGATGGTCACGATGCTGGTCGAGCAGATCCTCGAGATCATGCCGGAACTGGCCGACGTCACCCCATGGCACACCGTCGGCCAGCGCCGCACCCGAGACGACCTCGGCCGCACCGCCCGGATGGTGGTGCCGGAGGATGCCTTCCGAGGCGGCGGCTACGACTCATGAGGCAGCGACGGGCCACCCTCGCCCTGCGAGACACCGCGACTCCTTCGGGGATCCGACCTTGTTCGGCCCCGGGGCCGGGTCTACGATTCCGTGAGTTACAGGCTCGCCGATCAACCTGATCGCGGCCGGAAATTCATGGCAGGGAGTCTGGTCGTGTTTTCGTTTGTCGGGGTTCTCGGCATCTCGGTTGTTCTGTTTCTCGTGGTCGCCCTCACCGGCCGGCTGATTCTCGGCAAGTAGCCGCCGGCCGAAACGCTCCGAGCGTCAGGAACGCGAGGAAGCCACCGAGCACGCCCGCGAACAGGGCCCAGGCCCCCACCGCGAGCGGAAAGAAATCCCGCAGCCAGACGAGTTCCGGAGGCTCCGGACTCTTCGGCACCTTTCGCTTCACCGGCCCGCCGCCGTCTGCCGCTCGGCGCATGTCCTCCCGGAAGGCGTCCCAATTGGCCTGCACGTCGGGGGCGGCAAGCTCCTGGAGCCTTCCCGCCCGCCACCGGGCCAGCCCGAGCGGCGGCCCGACCACTGCGAGGGCCCAGGCCGTCAGAAGGGCCATGCCAAGCGGCGAACGCCAGCGAACTGCCTGCCCCATGCTCGTCAGTCTCCCTCGCCTGCCTCGTTCGCGGTGAGCCCTCTGCCGCCGCCCATTGTGCGGCCTTCCTGGGCCGCGAATCAGTCTGGCATCCCCGGCGAGCCGTTGCTACCGTCCGCCCCCTCGGGAAGCCCGCCTTTGGAGTTGCCGCTGTGATGCCCTCGCCCTCGGTTCGCCCTCGACGGATTCTGGTCCTGCTCGGGGCCTGCGCCGCCCTGCAGATCGGGGCGGCTCGGGCCGACGGTTGGCTGCCCACGTCCTGGTTCTCGCCGGCGCCCGTCGATCCGCAGGCGATGTATCCGCTCGCCGAGAAGGACGGCCCCTGGCTGGTGCTGGCGACGACGTTTCGCGGGGAGACCGCGCGGGAAGACGCCCGGGCGCTCGTGCAGGAGTTTCGCTCACGGCACAAGCTTCAGGCCTACACCCACGAGAAGGCCTTCGACTACCGGGGCGAGCAGCGGGGCACCGGCTTCAATCCCGACGGCACACCCAAGCGGATGCGGTACGCGCAGGCGGCCCAGGTGCTGGAGGTGGCGGTGCTCGTGGGCGACTTCGCCTCGTTCGAAGACCCGCGCGGCCAGAAGGCCCTCCAGGCCGTCAAACAGATGCGGCCCCAGGCGCTTGGGGGCAGCGGAACCAAGAACCAACTCGTCGCCGAATTCCTCCAGGCCAATCAGCAGCATGCGAAGGCAGCCGCCTCGAAGCCACCGATGCATGCGGCGATGCTGATCCCGAATCCGCTGCTTCCGGCCGACTACTTCAGCCGGCAAGAAGTCGACGACTTCGTGCTCGCGATGAACGACGACGTGGCCCACAGTCTGCTGAACTGCCCGGGGCGATACACCGTGCGGGTCGCCACCTTCACCGGCGCCGGCAGCTTCGACACCGGCGGCGGGAGCAGCTCGGGCAGCGGCCTTGTCGACGTCAATCGGTTCGTCGCGGCGCTCAAGGGAAGCGGCTGGAAGGATCCCCAGCTCAAGGGCAGGGATTCGGAGAGCCGGCTCGTCGAGGCGGCCGACAACGCCCACCGGCTCACCGAAGCCCTTCGCCGGGCCGGCTGGCAGGCCTGGGAATTCCACGACCGGGATTCGAGCATCGTCTGCGTGGGAGCGATCGACCAGCTGGCCGTGCCGACGGCCGAGGGCCAGCCAGTGCCGCATCCCGAAATCGTCCGCATCGTCTCCGGGCTCGGGCCCGATCAGGGGGCCCTGGCCCGCGGCCAGGTGCTGCCGCGCAGCTTCGGCGGCATCATGCTCGATCTCCAGCCGAAGCCGATCGACGTGCCCCGTCGTCCCGCCGGCCGGTGAACGCTGCCATGCCCACCCCGCTCGTGCTCGGCACCACGAATTCGGGCAAGCTTCGCGAGCTGCTCGAACTGCTCGCGCCGCATGGCGTGGGCTGTGAATCACTCGCCGGGCTCACCGGAGCGGTCGAGGTGGAGGAGACGGGCGCGACCTTCGCGGAGAACGCCGCACTCAAGGCTGGCCAGCAGGCGGTGGCCTTGGGCCGGTGGGTGCTGGCCGAGGACAGCGGCCTGGTGGTGCCCTTTCTGGGCGGCGGGCCGGGGATTCGCTCGGCCCGGTTCTCGGGTCTCTCGGCCGAGAGTGGCCGTGAGGCCGTCGACGCGGCCAACAACCGGCTCCTGCTCGAGCGGCTGGCCGGAGCCACCGGCATCGAGCGGGCCGCCCATTACGCCTGCCATGCCGCCTTGGCCGATCCCTCCGGCCGGATCGTGGCGGTGGCGTCTGGCACCTGCGGTGGAATGATTGCCACCGAGCCGGCGGGCGGCGGTGGCTTCGGCTACGACCCACTCTTCATCGTGCCCGAATACCACCGCACCTTCGGCGAACTGCTTCCGGACGTGAAGGCCGTGATCAGCCACCGGGCTCGGGCGATGCGGGAGATGCTTCCGGCCGTCGTGCGGGCCCTGGTCAGCTGACGCAGGCGGGGGCGGGTGTCACCCCGCTCTGTCTTCCGGTCGCGGAGCGTCGCCGGATCATGCCTGCGGGGCGGGAACCTCGCGGGTGCGTTGGGCGAGCCGGTGTTCGATCACCCGCAGCACATCGGGCGTGCCGTCCATCCGGCCACACACCGCGGCCAGTCCGCCGGCGAGCGAATCGAGGCCGGCGAGAAACTCACGGATCCGTTCGGGGGTGACCTCCTCCAGCAGTGCGAATTCCCCGCAGTCCATGGCGGCCAGGAAGTGGCTGTTCATCAGCTGTTCCGAGTGGGCCTGCTCCGGGAGCACGAGCATCGGCTTGCCGAGGTGGAGGGCCTCGCCGATGAGCTGATTGCCCGCGGCGGAGACCAGGCAGCGGCAGGCGGCGAGGTCGTCGACAAACCGTCGTTCGTCGATCGCATGGAACGAACAGTTGCCCACCGGCTCTCGTTCACCGAGGCCGTAGACCCGCACCGGCAGCCCGCATTCGGAGATCGCCTCCACCGCCGAGAAGGGCGTGTGTCGCCGGAGATAGCTGAGCACGAAGCCGTCGTCGCGTGGCCGGGCCTCGAGGATCTCGCGGCGCAAGAGCGGCCCGACCTGAACCACATGCTCCCAGCCCCGCCGCAGCGGCGGCCGGAAGAAGGCCGACACGACCGTGTCGGCAGCCTCGCTGACATACATCCAGACGGCGTGGCTCATGAACCAGGCGTTCCACTGCAGTGACCAGGGCAGGGCGTCGAGGTCGTAGGCCAGGAGAAAATGCTGATGATCGACGCTCACCAGCGGGATTCCGAGCCGGCCGGCGGCGCGAGGGAGGGCCGGCTCGAAGTCGGTGATCGCCAGATCGGCACCGAAGCCGTCGAGGTCGCGGATCATCCGGTCGACGAGGGGCCCCAGCTGCCGGGCCTGGTAATCAAGGCCGGCCGCGATCGACCGCATCACATCGAGCCGGCCGCCGGTGTACTGGAAGACCACGCCCGGAATCTCCTCGAGCCGCACCCGCGGATGGCGATCGCCGAAGTGCCGTCTGAGAAACCCGAGGGCATCGGCCGAGGTGTAGACGAGGATTTCGTGGTCGGCGTCGAGCCGTTCGACAAGCGTGCTGATCCGGGTGGCGTGGCCGCGGCCCTCTCCGCAAAGACTGATGGCGATCTTCGGCATCGGCGGGTGCGGCCGGCGGGAGGTGAGGAAAGGGCTTGTCGGGCGGGCTTCCGCCGGCAGGTATTCTGCCGCTTCGATCGGTCAGCCGCCAACCGTTGGCCCCGGTCCCCGGCCGACGGTCTTCTGCGGGGCCGACGGCCAAGGTACGCTGCGGCGAATGAGAGCCGCCGGGCGGCGATCCCCGCGCGAAGGCCCGTCAGGAGAACTGCATGCTGCGTTGGCTGTTCCGCGGGATCGGGGCCTGGATCGTGTTCGGCATCCTCGTCGGCCAGCTGAGGCCCGCGGCGGCCGCCGGGCCAGACGATGTGATCGCCCGCTGCGGCGATGCGGCGATCACCCGCGGCCAGGTCGAGACGGTCATGCAGCGGCTGGGAACAGCCGGCCTGCCGGAAGGGCCCCAGCGGCAGAAGGCCGAGGCGGCCGTGCTCGAGCAGCTGATCGACGAGCGGGTGCTGGAGGCGGAACTCTCGAAGGCCGGCGTAGAGGTGGCCGAAGCCGAGATCGATGCCATGCTCGACCAGCTCCGGCAGCAGGTGATCGCCCGCGGGGAAGACTTTGAAGCGTTTCTCACCCGTTCGGGCCGGTCGCTCGACACAGTGCGTCGGCAGGTGGCGCTGGAGGTCGCTCTCGACCGCTACGTTCGCCCGCGGATCACGGCCTCGGCCATCGCCCAGGCGTTTGCCAAGCACAAGCGTGACTACGACGGCACCCGGCTGCGGGTCAGCCACATACTCCTCCGGCCCGACACCGGCGGCGATGGCGAGGTGGCCGCCGAGCTCATGGA
>JBJOHE010000263.1:0-10260 GCA_046047895.1 Planctomycetota bacterium
TGCCCATCCGTAACCCCAGGCCTCCACGCCGACTCCAGATGATCCAAAGCCCTCGTCAGTTGGCGGCCGGCAGGCGGCCCGTCTCGACCGGGGGCGTCGGGCTCGTGCAGGCCTTCATGAACTCGACCAGGTCGGTCTTCTCCTGGGCGGTCAGATGGAGTGGCTTGATCTTGTCGCTGAGGTGCGGATTCGGATGGCCGCCGCGGTCGTACCACTCCACCACCTCCTCGAGCGTGGCCTGGGAGCCGTCGTGCATGTAGGGAGCGGTGAGCGCGGCGTTGCGGACGGTCGGCGTCTTGAAGGCCCCGGTGTCGGCCGGATCCTTCGTGACCACGAATCGGCCGAGGTCGGGCTCGGGCTGATCCATGCCCACGCCGAGGTTGTGATACTTCTCGTCGGCGAGGTTCGCGCCCACATGGCAGGCGGTGCAGTTCGCCTTGCCGAAGAACAGGTCGCGGCCCCGCTTGGCGGCATCGTTCATCGGGGAAGCCTCGCAGGCCGCCTTGGCTTCGGCGTGGAGCGAGGCGAGGTCTTCGTCGTCGGCGATATCTTCCTCATCCATGCGGGTGAACGGGAGCAGCTGCTCGTAGTAGTCATAGGGAGAGGGGGCCGTCACGATCGCCCGCTCGAAGGAGGCGAGGGCCTGGCCGACCCCATCGATGGTGAGTTCGCCGAAGATCTTCTCGAACTGGCGGACGTAGACGGGCATCGTCGAGAGCCGCTTGACGACGCCGTCGTGGGTGAAGCCCATCTCGATCGGATTCGCGATCGGCCCCACGGCCTGGGCTTCGAGTGAATCGGCCCGGCCGTCCCAGAATTGGAGGTCAGAGAGAATCCGGTTGAAGGCCACGGGTGAATTCCGGTTGCCCTTCTGGTCGCGAATGCCCACGCCCGTTTTCGTGTGGGCGGTGTAGCCGGTTGCGGGATCGTGGCAGGTGGCGCAGGAGACGGTCGAATCCTCGGAGAGCCGCGTGTCGAAATAAAGCTGCCGTCCGAGTTCGATCTTGGCCCGGGTGAGCGGATTCTCGGCGATGCCCTTGATCTGGCCGGCACCCTGCGACAGGCCGAGCGGGAGTTCCGGTTCGAGCACGGCATGGTTTTTCGGGTCGGCGAGCCAGGCGTCGATCTGCTCGAGCGTGATCGGGCCGCTTCCGGGCACGCCGGCGGTCAGGGACGGGTCGCCGAGCATCACCGTTTCGGTGGCCGCGTCGGCCACGGCAGCCTCGCCGCGGACACGGGCGGTGGGCAGGCAGGCGGCGGTCAGGAGCATCAGCGCGAAGCAGGCGATTCGGTGTGAAACGGGCATGGCAACCTCTGCGGTCGGAATTCGAAGTCAGGAGCGTCTGATACGAACTCTCCTACAATCCCTATCGTGTAAGATCGGGCGGCCTGCGTCCAGTGCATGATGAGTATATGATTCATGCACGCGACGCATGGATTCGTTGGCGGTGCTGGAGACCTCCTAGTGGAGCTTGAGCAGTTACAGCATTTCATCCGAGTGGCCGAACTGGGCAGCATTACCCGGGCGGCCGTCGCGGCCGGGCTCTCCCAGCCCGCGGTGAGCCGGGCTGTGGCCAGACTTGAAGAGGAACTCGGCCAGCCGCTGTTCGAGCGGCAGGCGCGGCGGATGGTGCTCACCGAGGCGGGGGCAGCCGTGCTTGGCACCGCCCGGGAAATGCTCCTCCTCGCCGATAATCTCCGAGAACAGGTGGTGGACGACGGCGTGACCGGGCGGGTGCGGGTGGCGGCGATTCCGACGATCGCCCCGTATCTCCTGCCGCCCCTGCTCAAGAGCTTCCATGCGGCCTTTCCGCAGGCACGGGTCGTCGTGCATGAGGAAACCACCGACGGGCTGCTCCTGCGGCTGCGAGACGGTGAGGTCGACGTGGCGATCCTGGCCGAGCCCTTCGAGGGCAAATACCTCGATCATGAGCGGCTCTTCGAGGAGGAGCTCCTGCTCGTGACCGTGGCGGGGCATCCGCTCCAGGCGAAGAGCCAGGTCCAACTGGCCGACCTGCAGGACCTCCCCTTCATCCTGCTCGGCGAGGCCCACTGCCTCACCGCCTCGGTTGTGAGCCTCTGCCAGCAGACCGAGTTCCACCCGGTGTCGATCGAACAAACGAGCCAGATCGCATCGATCCAGGAGTTGGTCGCCCTCGACCACGGGGTAAGCCTGATCCCGGCGATGGCCCGCGAGCGGGACACCGATCCGGCCCGGGCCTACCGGTCGCTCGCGCCGCCGCGGCCCTCCCGCACGATCGTGATGGCCTGGAATCCCTACCGGCACCGCAGCCGGCTGCTGGCAGCCTTCATGGACCACGTCCGCCGCTCTGTGGCTGGTTCCGGCACCGGATCGGCTGGGGGTTCGGAGCGATCATGATTCCCGCCCGGCTCCTGGCGATCGAGCAGTCGGAGTCTGTCTCGGCCGTCGGGCTGGGCCAGGCCGAACTGCGGGCGGGGTGGCTACCCTGGCCCGAGGAGACGATTCTGGCGGACTTGTTTCGCCTGAGGTCGGAGGTCGACGAGCTGCTGCGGCGGGATGCCGCCGCCGTTGAGCATTCGTTGGCCGGTTACCCGGTCGGGTTCTGCAAGCCGATTCGTGACTCTGGGCTCCGGCGTCTGCTTCATCCGACTGAGGCCGACGGTGAGCGGCCGGCCTTTCGGGCGGTGGCCGGCTTTCAGCAGGCGGGTGGAATCGTCAAAGGCCTGTGGGGAGTGCAGAAGGGCATCTATTTCCAGAATGCGATCCAGATCGGCGACCTGTGGTGTGATTTGGCCAACGACACGGTGGATGTGAAGCGACCGTCAGTGGAGGTCTGCCCTCTCGCCGAGGCGCGGTTTGAAGAACTCGAATCCTTCGAGCACTTTGCTCGGGTGGCCGGTGTCTACTGGGAGGCGCAGGCCTATCCCAACCATCTGTTTCCGGCGATTGCGCCGGTGCTCCCCGTGATCCTGATGGATCAGGCAGGCGGGTTGCGGCTCGCCGCTCCGAAAACCCTCCTGCCTCGCAATATCCGGCTCGATTACGAGTTAGCCACCAGCTTCCTCGGGAGCGGTGACTTCGCCGCCCGCCGGCTGCCCGAACCTGTGATCGAGCGGCTCGCCCGGAGCCAGCGGGCCAGGAGCGGCTGGTTCGCGGCCGTGCCCGCCTGGTGTGCAGGGTTCGATCCGGCCCTCGGGCCCCCCGACGCCGCGCGACTCATTGCCGCCGAGCGGGAAGCCTGCCGCGGGCTCTCGGAGGCCGAGTTCACCCGCCGGTTTTTCGACATGATCCGGTGCACGGCAAGAGCGTTGAACGGCAACCCCGGCCAGGTGGCATGACTCGTAGCCACCAATCACGGAGGCTCGGGGGGGTGGGTAGAATCCATGTTTCCCTGTTGGAACCCCAGCCCGAGGACGATTCTTCGCCATGCCAGTCGCTCCCGAAGCCGCGTCGGCCGCCATCCCTGCCCCGTCCAATCCGCTGCTCGACTTCTCCGGCTCCGATCTGCTGGCCGCCTACCAGCGGGGCGACTATGCCGAGATGTCACGGCGGTTCCTGGCGGTGCTCAACCACCTCAAGGACACCACGTATGAGCGGCTCGACGCGAAGACCACCCACGCCCTCCATGTGTTCGCCAAGCATTTCTTCTTCTTCATGACCCAGGAGGATTTCGCCCCCAGCGATGCCGAGCTGGCCGAGTTGATCGCCCGCAATGCCGTGATCGCGAATCTGGCGGCGATGACGGAGTTTGGAAACACCGATCCGTTCGTGCGGATTCTGCTCGGGCAGACCAAGAACTTCTCCAAGCTCCTGGCTCTCTACTCCCCTCGGAACCGGGTGCACATTGAGCCGCGGGTGATCTTCAACACCAATCCCGCCCTGGCGACGAAGTGGTATTTCCACTGCCTCGAAAACTACCGCTCCGACTGCGCCGACCGCGAGACGCTCGAGAAGCTCCGAACCCACATCCGCTACGAAGACGACCGGATGACCGGCGAACTCGGCGCCACCCACCACACCTACTTCGGCGCCACCTACATCGATCACGAGCATGATTACCTGGTGAAGCAGCGGATCAACCGGCTGTTTCAATCGACGCCCCTCTGCCGGCGGCAGGTGGTCAATCGGCCGAAGCCGCGGCGGATCGCCGTGGCGACCTCGATGTGGTGGCCGGCGCAGTCGGTTTACCGTTCACAGCAGCCGTTCATCGAGGCGCTCGCCCGCGATCACGATCTCGTCCTCGTGCATCTGGGCAAGGATCGCAGTGACCTCGACACCCGGGGCTTCTCTGAAGTGCGGAAGTATTCCGCCTCAACCGACGCGGCCGATCTCTCGGCCTTCGACCCCAACGACTTCGCGATGGTTTACTTTCCCGACATCGGGATGAGCATCGAAAGCCTGATCCTGGCCAACATGCGGCTGGCCCCGATCCAGGTGAGCAATTACGGCCATCCGGTCAGCACCTTCGGAGCCCACGTCGACTACTGGATCGGCGGCCGTGACACGGAGGCGGCCGACCGGGCCCGGGAGCACTACTCGGAGCGACTCGTACTGATTCCCGGCTGTGGGCAGGCTCCGGTGCCGATCACCCATCCGCCCACCTACCCGATTCTGCCTCCCTCGCCGGTGGTCATCGGCTGCTCGTGGGCGGGCCAGAAGATCAACGATGACCATCTCCAGCGGCTGGCCGAGATCGCCCGTCGGGCTCAGACACCGGTGCGGTTCAAGTTCTTCCCCGGCGGCTCGGTGCTCGAGAATCGGCTGATTCCGCTGAGGAAATCGATCGCGGCGGTGCTCGGCGAGGAGCGGGTGCAGGTCTTCGGGGCGATCGACTATACGCGGTATATGACCGAACTCGAGGCGATCCACTTCGCCCTCGATGCCCATCCCTTCGGTGGCTACAACACCGGGGTCGATCTGCTCACGCTCCGGCGGCCGATCGTCACGCTCGAGGGCAACCGGTTCTACAACCGCTCCACGGCCTACTTGCTCCGTCGGGTCGGGCTCGACGAACTGATCGCCGCTACGCCCAAGGCCTATATCGATCTCGGGGTTCAGATGATCGACGATGCCGCCTTCCGCGATCGGATGGTGCGGCGGCTGAAGACGGCGAATCTCGAGACGACGGTGCTGAGCCTCGAACACGTGCCTGCCTTCGTGCGGGCGATCGATCACCTGCTCGCGAACCACGAGCGGCTGGCGGCCGAGGGCAGTCGCGAGCCGATCATGGTCGAGTAGTCGGGATCTTTTGGGCGTTGGCCCGAGGCCACTGCGTTGGGATGAGGCTCAGTCGTCGCTCGAAGCCCCGTCTGTAAAGTCGCTGCCCAAGGCCGCCCAGGCGAGCTGGCGGGCCTCGGCGACGGTCAGCGAGCCACCCGATGCCAGTGAGGCGAAGGCCGAGGCCGACGGGAAGACCGCCGGCAGCGGCTCGCCGTTCGGCAGGGACGTCGCGAGCAACGACCGGACGGTGAGCACGTCGGCAGAGTTCACGATCGCATTCCCATTGACATCGTTGAAGATGCTGTAGGGAGGGGTGACGCTGCCGGGCACGCTGCCCAGGGCGGCCCGGTCGAGGAAGTAATCCTGGGTGTTCACGATCGTGTTGGAATTCACGTCGCCCGGGAGGGCGTTCATCCGGAACAGGAAGGCCGTGCCCGGGCTGCCGCTCGAGGGGAACGCCGACCCGGCTGTGGTCGGGGTGGGCGTAGTCCAGCCGCCGGCGAGTTGGAGGCCGCCTTCTGCCGCCGTGACCGTGCCTGCGACGTTGACCAGGAGTTTGTCGGCCGTGAGATTGCCCGCGAGGGCCCACGAAGCCGTCCAGACGCCGTCGACCTCACCATAAGCAAAGCCGACGACCAGGTACGAGGCCGTGTTGACACCGGTCAGGGCGAAGTCACTTTGGGCGATCGTCACGTCTTCGCTGAACGAAATGCTGATTTCGTTGATCCCGGTCCAGGGGAGCGTGTTGAGCTGGTTGGGGGTGCCGCGGTTGAAGGCGGCCACCGCCCCGCCCGGGATGGCATAGCCGAGCGTGCCGGATGAGCCCGGGGACGCGACCGGCAGATAGTTGCGGAAGTCCGCCGTCCAGCTGCTGGCGTTGACGTAGACGCCGGTGATCACGGGGACCGTGCTGACGGTATCGAGCGTGAAATCGGTGCCGTAGTCGGCCTCCAGTACCACGCCCGAGGTGTCGACCGTTTCGCCCTGGGCCAGGCCATTGAAGCTGCCGCTGATCGGATCAGCGGTCTGGAAGATCGTGAAGGTCGTGCCGAGAGCGGGATAGTAGCCTTCGGCCCGGGTGAGCAGGAGGGTCGCATCGCTGAGCACGAGCTGCCCGTCGGCGATCGAGATCTGGGTGTAGCTCGAGCCGTTGGTGATCTCGGCCTCCACGCCTCCGGTGAGGGTCACGGTGCCCCCTGCCCCGCCGGCCGAGAGGGTGCCGAGGGTCATGCCCTGGCCGCTCGTGACGCCGTCGGTGGAGAGCGTCACGTTGCCACCCGAGGAGGTGACGTTGGAAAACGTGATCGCCTGATTGCCGGTCTGGTTGAGACTGATCGAGCCGGTCGCCACGGCCGAGGCCGCGGTCGTGGTGATGTCCAGGTCGATGCCGCCGGCGGTGCTCTGGAGCGTGAGCGACGCGGCTGTCACGGTGCCTTCGCCTGTGACATCGCCTCCGGCCGTGACGGTCAGATTCCCGGTCACTTCCACCCCGCCGACCCCGCCGAGCACCAGGCCGCTGACGTCATTGATCACGGCATCACCTTCGGTCTCCAGGCTGACCGCGCCGGTGAAGTCATTGGTGGCGTCGAGGATGATGCCGTCGTTGCCGGCGATGAAGGCCGCGACGCCGCCGACGGAGAGGCCGCCCGAGTCGGAGACGCCGCCGACGGCGGCCACATCGAGATAGCCGCCGATGGTCGAGGCGGCGAAGTCGATGGCCGTGTTGGCCCCGAGCGTGACGTTGCCGCCGCTGGTGATCGCGACCGGGCCGCCAAACTCGTTCAGGTTCGGGAGCGTGATGTCACCGCTGGGGCCGGAGGTGAGCGTCGTGGTGCCGACAGCGGAAATGCCACTTTCATCGTCAGCGGGCAGGATGCTGCCGGTCGAGGTGAGTGACACGTTTCCTTCGGTCTCGACGACCGAAACGATCAGATCAGTGCTCGCCCTCACCGTCACATCGCCCGGGCTGCCCATGAGGATGGCGGAGCCGAAGTCATTGCCGGCATCGGTCAGCGTGACCCGGCTGCCGGTTCCCGTTGCGACCGCGAGCATGCCGCCGGCTGCCGTGATCGGACCCGTCTGGGTGATCGCCCCGTCATAGGCCACGGCGTAGAGGATGCCGGCAGTCGTGGATGCCGCCAGTTCAATCGAGTTGGCATCGACGATCCCGACGATGTTTCCACTCGACACGCTGACGGCACCGACGAAGTCGTTGCCCTCGGCGGTGGTGAACACGATGCCGCCCTCGGCGGACGGATCGGTCAGGCTGGTCGTGCCGGCCACGGTGATGGCCGCAGACTGAGTGATGCCGCCGTTGGCCGTCAGGGCCAGGTTGCCCGACACCGTGGCGCCGCCGATGGCCAACGCCGACGTGTCGTTGAGCGTGAGGTCGTTCACGCTCGAGACCGTGACGGCCCCTGCGAAGTCGTTGGCTGCGGCCAGGGTGATCGAGTTGGCAGATCCTGCCGTCAGTGCGGTCGTGCCGGCCACGGTCACGGCGCCGGTCTGGGTGATCGCTCCAGCCGCCGTCACGCTCAGATTTCCGCTCACCGTCGAGGAGCCGAACGCCAGGGATCCGGTGTCGTTCAGCGTGACGTCGTTGCCGCTGGTCACGCTTACCGCCCCGCCGAAGTCGTTCGCTGCGTCAAGGGTGATGGAGTTGGGAGCCCCGGCGGCGAGCGTGGTGGTTCCGCTCACGGTCAGAGCACCGCTGTCGGAAATCGAGGCGTTGGCGGTGACGTTCAGGTCGCCACTGATCGTCGATGCACCGAACTCGACCGCCCCTGTGGCGTTGAGCGTCACATTGCGACCGCTTGTGACCCGAACCGTGTTGCCCGCCGCGTGGTAGGTGTAGGTCAGCGTCAGGTCGCGGCTCGTCGTGGCGGTGCCGCTGGCCACGCCCGACGTGGTGGCGTAGTTCACGCCGGAGTCCAAGGCAGTGACGTAGGCCACCTGGTAGGCCGTCGAACCGGAAATCGCATCCCAGAGCTCGGAGGCGAACACGGTCTGAGCCCCGACCGCATTGAACATCATCGCGAACTCGGTCGGGGATGCACCGACGGAGAAGGCTGCGTCGGCCGAGGCCGAGTCGGTGGCCGAAAGGCCGGCATTTCCGTAGGGAATCCGGGCCAGGGCCATGAAGCCGCTGAAGTCGATGTCCACACTTGCTCCCTCCGCTCCGGCCGTTCCGAGCACGCTGGCGGCCAGCGTCCAGGTGGCTGTGGCGCTCGTGAGTTCACCCAGGCCGGCATCGAAAGGCTGGATCGTGGCGGTCACCTCCCCGCCGTCGGGGAAGGCCAGGGTCTGATTCGTGCCGTCAAACGCGGTGAACGTCGTGGGGAAGTTCGCCGACTGGGTCACCTGACGGCCGCCAAAGTTGTTGGCGGCGTCAAGCACGATGTCATGGGTGGCCCCGGCGGCCAGCGTGACGCTGCCGCCGATCGAGAGGTTCCCCGAGTCGGTGATGTCGCCATCGGCCGTCACGCTGAGGTTGCCAGAGATCGTGGAGCCACCGAGGTCGATCGCGGTGGCATCGTTGAGCGTGACGTCGTTGCCGCTCGTCACGCCTACCGCTCCGCCGAAGTCGTTTGCGGCGTCGAGCGTGATGGAATAGGCAGCACCTGCAGCCAGGGTGGTCGAGCCGGCCACGGTGATCGAGCCAACCTGGCTGATCGGGCCGTTGGTTGTGAGGGCAAGGTTGCCCGAGACGGTGCTGGCCGAGAATCCGACCGACCTCGTGCTATTGAGCGTGACGTTGCGGCCACTCGTGATCTCGAGCCCGCCGAATGAGTTGGCGTTGTCGAGCGTGATGTCGTTGCCGCTGCCCGCCGCCAGGATGAGGCCACCAATGCCGGTGAGCGTGCCGCTGTCGGTGATCGAGCCGTTGGCTGTGACACTCAACGTGCTCGCGGTGATGTTGCCGAGCACGATGGAGTTGGCATCCCGCAGTTGGACGTCTGCTGCCGTCGTCGCGGAAAAGCCGCCGCCAAAGTCGTTGCCGGCGTTGGTGAGCAGGATCGAGTAGTACGGGGGCGTGCCATACGTTCCGGCCACGACGTTCGTCGTGCCAGTGACGGCCAGAGCACCATCCTGGGAGACCGTTCCCTCAGCGGTGATCGCGAGATTGCCACTGATCGTGGAAGCGGCCAGCGGCACCTCGGACGCGGCGTTGAGCGTGACATCGCGGCCGCTGGGGATGCCGATGGCCCCGCCGAAGGTGTTGGCCCCGTCGAGCGTGATGTCGTTGGCCGCCCCGGCCGCGAGCGTGGTCGTGCCGGTGACGTTCACGGTGCCGCTGTCGCTGATCGCTCCATTGGCGGTCAGCGAGACGTTGCCGCCGGCCGTGAGGCCGGCCAGGTCGATGCCCGAGGCGTCGGTCAGCGTGACGTCTCCGCCGGCGGTCGCCGTGAGGGTGGCCACGTCGAGGCCAAGCGAGATCGAACCGTTGGGGGCGGAGAGCACGAGCGTTTCGGCTGCGATCGGGCCCGCGCCCGCCATCGAGCCGTTGGCGGCGGTGATTGAAAGCGTGCCGTTGCCCGTGAACGTGGCGGCGGCGTTCGCAGTGAGGCCGTTGCCGGCGCCGGTCAGTGTGATCGTCGAACCGCCACCGTTGGTTGCCTCGGCGATATGTGTCACCGACTCGACGGCCAGACTGCCGGCCAGCGAGATCGACGACGCCTGGAGCGTGAGCGTCTGATTGACGGCCGTCGCCCCTGAGTAGTTGCCGGCGTTGATCACCAGCAGCCGGTCGATGCCGGTCAGGCTGCCGTTGGCGATCGCGGTGACGCCTTCCTGGATCGCTCCCGCTCCGGCTTGAGCGCCCAGGGCGGTCACAGCGAGTTGCGAGAAGTCGCCCTGGAAGCCGGCAGTCGAAGGCTCGCCGTCGGTGCCCGAGAGCAGGTAGGGAGAGATGTCGATCCGGCTCGCGCCGGTGGCGGTCACGGCTTCCGCCAAGACGTCGGCTTCGGCGGTCACGCCCCACCAGTTGCCGCTCGCGTTGATCGTGCTCGAGGTCGTGCCGTTGCGGATCGCGTAGGCGGTGTTGTTCGAGAGGTCGG
>JBJOHE010000264.1:0-9255 GCA_046047895.1 Planctomycetota bacterium
CTCCTGGAAGGGATCGTCCACCACGCCCCGCCGGCCCACGCCGCTGACGATGCCGTAGGTGAGCGTACGGTCGAGGCCGAAGGGATTGCCGATCGCCCAGACCATCTCGCCGACCTCGATCTGGTCGCTGTCGCCCCAGGCCGCGGCGGGCAGCTCCTTGGCATCGATCTCGAGCACGGCCAGGTCGGTGCCGGCGTCGGCGCCGACGAGCCGGGCCGCGAACCGTCGGCCATCGGCCAGGGTGACGGCGACCCGATCGGCCCGGGCCACGACGTGGTAGTTCGTCAGGATCACTCCGTCTGGCTCGATGATCACGCCGGAGCCGATCGACTCGTCGTTGACACCGGGCTGCTGCGGCAGGCCGTGGAGGGCGGCGATCTCGTCGGCGAAGCTGCGGAGCCGGCGATCGGCGGTGACGTTGACGACGGCCGGGCCCACCAGCCGGGCCAGCGTGGTGAACAGCTTCGCCACCGGGGCGAGCCGGGCGCCGGCGGCAGCGTCGGCGATCGCGGCCAGCTCGGCCCGGGTGCGGGCGTATTGAATCCGGCCGATGAACGACGGCCAGGCGATCAGGCCGACGAGCACGACCAGCCCAAGGAACAGAATCGACGTTTGCCAGCGGGCTGCAGCCGAGAAACCATCGCGGCGGCCAGGGGGCTCGATCATGCCGGGGCCTCCCGGGGGCGAGGCAGGAGCCTCACGAAGTCGAGGGCCGCCTTGGCAGCCCGGCTCGCCGCCAGATCCGGCCCGCCGCCGAACACATGCTCATGGGTGTGGGTGCCGTCCGCGGTCACCACGGCGAACCTGACGGCCGTTCGGCCGTCGGCCGTTGGATACGACGGGCCGATCCCCAACGCCACCGAGCCTCCGAAGGCGGCTTGGCCGCGGCTGGCCAGAGAGGCGGGGTCGGCGGCTCCGTCACCGGGCAGCACGAGGCCGCCCCGGAAGACGGCCTGGCGGCCCGCACTGCGGCTGCGATCCTCGGCCTGGGCGGCCAGGCTCGTGGCTCGCCCGGCGGTGGCCACTTCAGCGATCGCGAGCGAGTCTCCCGCGGCCGCCAGCGCCGCCAGCGTGGCATCTTCCAGTTCGTCGTCGTCGACGCCGAAGACCAGAGGGCCCAAGCAATCGCGAATCACCTGCTCGGTGGCCGCGATCTTCCGTTGGCACTCGGCCTCGTCGCGGCCCCGGGCTGCGATCCGCAGCGTGATCGTGGCCTCGTGGGCGGTGATACCCACGAGCGGATCCCGGCCGCGGCGGACGAGGTCGGGCAGCATCGCCTCGGTCGCGCTCTCGCCGGCCCCGAAACACTTGATCCGCTTTTGCAGGATCGTGGCCTGCTCCGGCAGCAGCGCGGCGATCGCCGGAGCGACCGTGGCCTGCCACATCAGCTTCATCTCGGCCGGCACGCCCGGCAGCGCGAAGATCCGTGCCGAGCGGCCTGCGGTGGAGACGCTCAGGTCGATGCCGGGCGCCGTGCCGTGGGGATTCGGAATCTCCCGGCTGCCCGCCGGAAAGAGCGCCTGCCGCAGGTTCGATGCGGGCATCGGCATCCCGCGGCGGGCGAATCGCGATTCGATCGCCGCGACCGCCGCCTGTGACTGCTCGAGCGGCACGCCGGCCAGGGCGGCCAGCACGTCGCGGGTGAGGTCGTCGGCTGTCGGCCCGAGGCCGCCGGTCGCCACGATGAGATCGGCCCGGCCGGCGGCGGTGCGGAAGGCATCCAGCCCCGCCTCGAGCGTGTCGGCCGCGGTCACATGGAAGCTGACGGGAATCCCGAGCAGGCCGAGCTCGGCCGAAAGCCAGCGGCTGTTGGTGTCGAGTCGCTGGCCGGAGACGAGTTCATCACCGATCGCGACCACTTCGGCATGCATGGCGGGATGTCTCGACGACTTCGGGAGGCCGGGGGAAAGCCGAACAGTCTATAACGGGTCTGGCCGCCCCCGCCCAGCGGCCGCGCTGGCAGGGAAGGGCCCTTTGAATGACAATTCGCCCCATGAAGCTCGCCCTCCTCGGAACCGACGACCGGATCGACCTCGTGGCGGCCGCGGCCGTGGCGGCGGGCCACGAACTAGTGGCTGCCAGCGACCTGCCCGCAGGCGGGCGGTGGGGGCCGATCGTGCCGTGGGAGGGTTTGCTCGACGCGACCCTTTGCGATGCCGTGCTCGTCGGCAGCGGCGACTGGACGGGGGCCCGGGCCGACGCCACGCGGGCGCTCGTGCAGGCCGGCCGGCCGCTGCTGGTGTCGCATCCGGCAGAACTCTCGATGCTCTGGGCCTGGGAACTGGAGATGATCCGCCAGGATGCGGGCGGGGTGCTCGTGCCGCTGCTTCCCGACCGGCTCCACCCGTTTGTGGCCCGACTTCGGGAGATGCTCGAGGCGGCGGTCGCGGGAGCCGGGCCACACGGGCCCGTCGAGTCGCTCGTACTCGAACGCCGGCTGGCCGAGCGGCGGCGGGATCGGGTGCTCACCTGGCTGGCCCGCGACGTCGATCTCGTGCGCGTGATCGTGGGAGAACCGGCCCGGATCGCCGCACTGGGCGTCGCCCCCGATGCCGAACCGACTGCCTGGAACTCGCTGACGGTCGGGCTGACCGGGCCGACGAGTGTGCCCGTCCGCTGGCAGGTGGCCGGCGGCGGCCCCGAGCAGCTTGAACTCTCGCTCCATTGCGAGCGAGGGCGGGTCACCGTCGTGATCCCCGACGAGTGGTCGGAGCCCTGGCGCTGGACAGAGCCAGGTCGAGCCGCTGAGGAACACCCCTTCGACCGGGCGGCAGCGGTCCTCCCATTCCTGGCCGGCCAGCCGCGACCCGCAGGCGAAGGGGTGGCCCCGGCCCGCTGGGCCGACGGGGCCCGGGCGATCGAGGTGGCCGAAGCGGTGCCGCGGAGCCTGGCCAAGGGCCGGGCGGTCGATCTCCATCAGGAAGAGTTCAGCGAACTGGGCACTTTCCGGGGCACGATGGCCTCAGCCGGCTGCGGCCTGATTCTCCTGGCGTTGGGGGTGTTGGTGTTCGCCACGCTCGTGGGGGGCATCGCCCACGAGTTTGGCTGGGATCTCGGCGGCCGGCTCGCCGGCGCCTGGCCAGCGGTCGTGCTCGTGGCCCTGGGCGGGTTTCTCCTGCTGCAGTTGCTCCCGCTGCTGGTCACAGCCGCGCGCAGGCCAGAGTGACGGCGGGCGGAGCCCCGCTACCAATTCCGGGAAACTCCAGTCTGTTTCCCGGGGGCCGCACAACCCGCGTTCCAGCCTGGTTTTCTGGGAAACTCTGCCGGGGATCGGCCCTCGCGGTGGACCCGGCCGGGGCAGCGGTCGATCCAAGCCCAGGTGGGAATGGGGTGGCGGCCGCCGGACGGTCGCCCTGGCCCACGCCGGGGAGCGGGTGCCGATGCGGGAAATGCGAGCCCTCGTGGCGTTCATGGCATGCGTCCTGGCCATCCCCGGAGCCGGGGCGGCTTCCGAGGCCCGCCGGTCGGCGATCGTGATCGCGGTCGAGAGCCAGCGAGACTCGGTCGTGAACATTCACGGCCAGAAACTCGTGCCGTCGGGTGACGAGGGCAGCGGCGAACTGCGGCGGGTCAACGGCATGGGCACGGGGGTGGTGATCGACCCCCGCGGCTATGTCGTGACCAACTTCCACGTCGTCGACGGCGTCAAGCGGATCGAGGTGACCCTCGCCAGCGGCCGGACCCTGGCCGCGAGTCTTGTCTCCCACGATCCGCGGACCGATCTGGCCGTGATCAAGCTCGACTCCGCCGAGCCGCTTCCAGTGGCCCGGATCGGCACGTCGAGCGATCTGATGATCGGCGAGACGGTGCTCGCCCTGGGCAACGCCTATGGCTACGAGCACACGCTCACCCGCGGGATCATCTCGGCGCTGCATCGCAATGTCGAGGTGAGCCGCTCGCAGCGGTACGACGACCTGATCCAGACCGACGCCAGCATCAATCCCGGCAATTCGGGCGGGCCGCTGCTCAACATCGACGGCGAGGTCATCGGCATCAACGTCGCCGTCCGGGCCGGGGCGCAGGGCATCGGCTTCGCGATCCCGATCGACAAGGTGCTTGACGTCGTGTCGCGGCTGATCTCCGTGGAGCGGGTGGCCCACACCTGGCATGGGCTGGTGGTGCGGGGCGATCGCGACGGCGGCGCCGTGATCGAGGCGGTTCATCGCCAGAGCCCGGCGGAGTGCGCCGGCATGCGAGCGGGCGACCTGATCACCCGCGTGGGCGACACGCCGGTCACCCACCAGCTCGACATCGAACGGGCCCTCCTCGGTCGTAAGCCGGGTGAGAAGGTGCCGGTGACCGTGGTGCGGGCTGGAGCCCAGGAGCAGATCGAGCTGCCGCTCGTGGCCGTCCGGAGCGACACCACCTCGCTGGCCGATCGCTGTTGGCGAGAGATCGGCGTGCGGTTCGAGCCGGTGCAGGCTGCGGCCGTGCAGAAGCTCCAATCGCGGTATCGCGGCGGGCTGCTTGTCACGGATGTCCGCGACGAGGGGCCGGCGGCGGAGCAGGGGATCCGCAAGGGCGACATCCTGGTCGGGCTTCACGTCTGGGAGACGATCGCCCCCGACAACATCGCCTACATCCTGGAAAAGGCAGAGCAGGAGCACCTGAACCCGATCAAGTTTTACGTGCTCCGCGGCCGAGAGACGCTCTTCGGCCATCTCGTCTCCGACACGATCCGCCGGTAGCGCTGCGGCCCGGCCCGTACAATCGGCAGGTTCCCTGGAGCCTGGCATGTCGTCGGAAACCGAGTTTGTCGCGTCGCTGTTGGCGGGGTTGCCGACCGATCCCAGGCTCGAGGTGCCGGCGGGCGATGATGCGGCGGTGCTCCGCCCTCCCGCGGGCCGCCGGACGGTGGTGACCGTCGACATGCTGATGGAGGGCGTGGATTTCATCCTGGGGCCCGACTGCCCGCCGGCGGCCATCGGCCACAAGGCGCTGGCCGTGAACCTCAGCGATCTGGCGGCGATGGGGGCCCGGCCCGAGGCGGCGGTGGTCGCGGTGGCCCTGCCGCGGCGGCAGGGGACTGATCTCGGGCATGGCATCCAGGCGGGTATTGCGAGCCTGGCGGCCGAGTTCGGGGTGGCGCTCGCCGGAGGCGATACGAACTCCTGGGATGGGCCGCTCGTGGTGAGCATCACGGCGATCGGCAGCGTGCTGCCAGGGGCAGCCTGGCGCCGGGACGGGGCTCGGCCCGGCGATTCGCTCGTGGTGACGGGGCCTTGCGGCGGCAGCCTGCTCGGCCGGCATCTGGCCGTGCGGCCCCGCTGCCGCGAGGCGGCCCTGATCGCCGGCCGGTATCAGGTGGATGCCGCGATCGACGTGAGCGACGGGCTCTCGCTTGACATCAGCCGGATGATGGCCGCCAGCGGCGTGGCAGCCGTACTCGATCTCGATGCGATCCCGATTCACGGCGACGCGGTGCGGATGGCCGCTCTGCCGGGCGACGGCCAGACGCCGCTCGACCACGCCCTCGGTGACGGCGAAGACTTTGAACTCGTGCTGGCCCTGCCGCCCGCCGACGCCCGCCGGCTCGTCGCCGACAGCGAGGCGGGGGCGTTTGCCGAGAGGTGTGCGATCATCGGCGAGGTGGTCGCAGGCGCCGGGCTCTTCGCCCGGCTGGCTGACGGAGGCCGGCGGCCGCTCGCAGTCCGAGGGTTTGTGCATGCACTCGACACCACCGGCGGCTGACCCGCCGGCAGAGACCGTCATCGACGTCGCTGACGAGTCGGCGCTGGCCCCGTTGGCCGCGCGGCTCGTGGCCGCGCTGCCGCGGCGGATGCTTCTCGCCGTGACGGGCGACCTCGGAGCCGGCAAGACCACCTTCATCAAGGCGGTGGCCGCCGCCTGCGGGCTCGATCCGGCCGAGGTGATCAGTCCCACCTTCGGGCTGATCCACGAATACCTGCTGCCGGAGCGGCCGGGCCTGCCCGAGCGGCTGATCCACGCCGATCTTTACCGGCTCACGGGCAGCGACGAACTCGCGGAAACCGGGTGGGAGGATGCGACCGCGGGTGACTGCTGGGTGTTCCTTGAATGGCCGGAACGGATCGCAGCCGCCCTGCCGGCCGAAAGGATCGATCTCGCGATCGAGATCGTCGGGCGCTCGGCCCGGCGGTTTCACTTCCGTGGCCGGGGCACCGCGGCCACCGCGGCCGTGCGGGCGGTCGTGTCCGATGCCTGATTCAGACCGACCGGGGATGTAGGTCCTCGCGGCAGATGTTCCCACGCCCATGCTCCCGGTAGGATCTCGCCATGCGGCTCACACCCGATCAATCCGTGCTCTGCGTGATCGACGTTCAGGAGCGGCTCTTGGCGGCGATGCCGGATGCCCCGCTGGTGGTGGAGCGGTGCCTTCGGCTGGCGCGGGCCGCCGAACTCCTGGGCGTGCCGCGGGTACTCACGGAGCAGTATCCCCGCGGGCTCGGGCCCACGGCGCGGGCGTTGGCCGCCGCGTTGCCACCGCCAGCCGAGAAGCTGAGCTTCAGCTGCTCGGGCTGCGGAGCGTTTGACGCGGCGATGGAGGCAGGGGCCAAAGATGTGGTGCTGGCGGGCCTCGAGACCCATGTCTGCATCGCCCAGACCGCCCTCGATCTACTCGCGGCCGGCAGGCGGGTGTTCATCGCGGTCGATGCGGTGGCCTCGCGGCATGCAATCGATCATGAGACGGCGCTCCGCCGACTCGAGGCGGCAGGCGGCGTGCTCGTGACCAGCTAGGCGGTGCTCTTTGAGTGGTGCCGCACGGCTGAGCATCCCCAGTTTCAGGCGATCCGCCAGCTCGTCCGCTGAATCTGGCAGGCAGCCGGGCGGGGTCCGGCGGCCCAGCCAAACCTTGGCTTTGGCTGCGGCCGCCCTGCGGCGGCAGGGGCCAGGAATTGCCCTGCCGCTCGAGAGCCCAGCGTGTGGCGGCGACATCCGGCTGATCGCCTTTATCACGGAGCCAGCGGAGACGGCCGGCAGGAGCCGGCCCACTTCGAACCGGAGGTTCGCAAGCGGGAGAAGGCCAGGATGCGACAAAGCCCCGACGCCGCCGGACTCAAAGAGGTTCCGCGCCGACACGAGAAAAACGCCACTCCAGAGCGGGGCAGCTGATCCGGCATGGTCGGCGTCGCCCCGCGCTGCCCGCAGACAAAAGCAGCCAGCCGAGCGGCGTGGTCGTGCATCTGCTCCAGCGTCCGTCTTTCGACCAGCCCCACGATCAGGGCCGCCGTGAAGGCATCGCCCGCCCCGACTTTGTCGATGATGGTCGCAGCCAACCCGGCTGATCATGGCGTTTGCCACACCGAGTGCGGCAGCATGGCAGGCCACATTGCCCGGAGCGCCGCCCCAGACGGTGCCGGCCTCTCAATTTGGCAGTTTGACGCCCCGGAACGCGTCAAGAAAACGATCTGCCTGGATCGGGATGTCCAGGGCAGGCCACGCTAGAATCGAGAGATGCTCAGCCCCGAGACCCTCGCCGAATACCGCCGCATGACGCCGGGCCAACGCCTCGAACTCAGCTTCGCCATGATCCGGGAAAACACGCCTTACCTTGTTCGTGGGCGACAGGAGGTGGTGGATCGACGGTTCGCGTTGCTCGAGCGGGAAAACGATCTCCGAAACGCGGGGATTGTGCGGGGCATGGCCCGCTTGGAATCTTCCTCGGGAAGCCAGACCCGATGACCGATTTGACGGCCGTGATCCACGATCTGGTCGGCCTCTTCGACCGACTCCGACTGCCCTACGCGATCATGGGCGGCATCGCCGTTCGAGCCCATGGCCTGCCGCGGCCGACCTTCGATGTCGACTTCATGCTGGCGGTTTCCCGGGCGCGGCTGGGGGATCTTTTTGCGGCCATCGAGGAGACGGGATACACGGTGCCCGAGCACTATCGTGGTGGGTGGGTCGACGCAGTCGGTGGCATGCCGCTGGTCAAGGTGCGGCTGTTCCTCGAAGGCCGCGGCATCGATGTCGACATCTTTCTGATGGAAAATGACTTTCAGAGGGATGTGATGAGCCGCCGCATCCTCGACGAGATCGAGGGTAAGCCAGTGCAACTTGTCACCGCCGAAGACCTGATCCTCTTCAAGCTGCTGGCAGGACGACCCCGGGACCTCCACGACATCAAAGACATATTGTTCATTCAGGGTCAGTTGGACGAAGGCTACATGCGTCGCTGGGCCGCTCCGCTGGGGGTGTCCGAGCAACTCGAGCAGGCGCTCTCCGAGCGCGAAGGATGACCCGCGAATCGAAGGATAACCCGGCCAATGGCACTTCCGCAACGATTACCGAGCAACGAGCATCTTCTCTGACACTGTGCAAGGCCGCCCTTCGCGCTCGAGCGATTGTTCGTGATCTGCGACGCCGACGGCCGCATCAGCCGCATCCGCTACGTGCTGCCCAGGCACGAAGCCGCCACCTGGGTCGGGCGGGGTCGCGGCCGGAAGTCCACGCGGCCGGGAGCCAACGGCGTCGTCGAGCTCTCACCGTTTGCCGGCAGGAGCCGGCCCGTTTCGAACCGGAGGTTCGCAAGCGGGAGAAGGCCAGGGTGCGAAAGCCCGCGTAAAGCAGCACCGCCGCCGATCTCGCGCCCGTGGCCCGCCCACCGACTGGGGCGAGCTCGTCCAGATCCACTTTCGACCGCGACATCTTTCAGACGTCGCCACACGACCTGCCCGCAATCGACATCCACAGTCTCTGACCGCTGCCGCCAGCCAGGTCACGACTAAGCCCCGAGGCCGCCGGACTCAGAGAGGCTCCGCGCCGACACGAGAAGAACGCCACTCCAGAGGGGGAAGGCAGGCGGATAGGGAAAGGCTGGGTGCGGATTGGGAGACGGGAGCACGCGGTTCACGAACCACTCGTCAGCCCGGGAATCGTTGCGGACGTGCCATCGGCCGGGGCTATCCTTCGGTCGTGTGGAGCGATTCGCACCAGGGGGTGGAGCGATTCGCACCAGTTTGGCCGCCCTTCAAGCGTCGGGACCGCTGTTTTCGCATGAGAATGCTGCGAGGAAGAAGGTGGCCGCCTTGCGTTTCTCCCGTTAAAGAGGTCGATTTTTCCGGGGGGAGCCCGTTTCGCCAGGATTATCAATCAGCTTTCGGCACGGGACTTGCAGGAAGTTGGGGGTAAAAGACCTTCAAGAGCGGTTCTAGCGGCGGCGAGTTGTACTGGCTGGTTGGCTTTCGCCCTGTGCACGGCATGTGACCCCTGCTCCCTGGTGGTGCATTTCGCTTCCCTCCGAGTTTTTTGAAAGGATCTCTGATGGTCAGGTCT
>JBJOHE010000265.1:0-6745 GCA_046047895.1 Planctomycetota bacterium
GCCGCCGCCGTATTCCTGGGCGGTGCCATACTGGCCCGTCAGGGCGCTGGTGCGGCCGTAGACCTCGTAGGTCCGCGGCACGAAACACCAGCCGAGGAAGGCGCTGCCCCCCTGGTCAAACAGACTCTGGCGGACGAAGTCGCCCTCGCCCACGAAGTTATTGAGATACCGCCAGGAGTACTCGAGGAAGCCCGACCAGCCGCGGTACTTGAAGCCGGCATCGACCGTGGCGAGGTTGTAGCGGAACTGCCGCAGGCGGGTCCCGGGCCCGAGGGCGTCTGGCTCGGCGATCGGCGTGCCGTCGGAGAGCCGCACCACCGTGTTTTCCGGATTGGCGTAGCCGACGAGATCGGCCACGAGCGTGGCGGGTGTGCGGGCGTAGGTGCCCGAGGTGCCGATCCGCAGGGCGAGTTCGTCGTGCTGCTCCATGTCGGAGTAGCCGAGGCCGTAGGGGCCGAGCGGTTCAAACCACATGTTGCCGGAGAATGCCATCGAGGTGCCCTCGCGAAACAGCCCCGAGGCGCCGCCGTCGATGCCGTTGTAGATCCCGGCGTGGTAGAAGCCCCGCTTCTCCAGAAACGAGCCGATCGCCATGAAGCCGGGGCTGTAGCTGGGCCGGAAGAAGGTGTTGGCCATGCTCCGGTCCACGCCCATCGGCCAGCGGGAGGAGATCAGCCACTCCCGGGTGCCCGGCACCTGGGTCACGCCGCCGCCGATCGTCATATTCTCGGTCACCCGCCAGCCGACGAAGCCCACCGGCACGGCCGTGACGAGAATCCCGGCGTTCGTCGTGCCGAACAGCGAGATGTTGAACGGCACCTGTTCGCTGCCGACGTAGCCGCTGAGCCCGAGCAGGAACCTGTTGATGTTGAAGGCGTTCTCGTTGTTGACAGGCCGGACGGTGCCGGTGGAGTCGGTCCAGTCGGCCACGCTGCGAGAGAGCTCGAGCCAACGGAACTGCATGAAGCCGTCGATCGCCAGGGCATAGGGAAAACCGCCGTCCTTCTTTTTGCTCGCGTAGAGCACGAGGCCCTTCGGCGGGAGGAAGTCGGTGGCCGGGATGTAGACCGGCCGCGGAATGCCGGCCAGCCGCTTGGAAACCTCCTGCTCGACCGCGGCCGCGAGCTGGTCGTCCATCGCGAGGTCGCCCTCGTCCCCGGCTCCTCCGCCGGCCATCGCCGGCGTCGCCTGGCCGATCCGGGCGTGAAGCGGCTCGTCGGCATGGGTGCTGACATCCGCCTGGGCAGGCGAGCCTGCGGCGAGCGTCACCCCGGCGCCGATGACAGCGGCCAGAAACCGCTGCCGGAGACGACGAACAAGTGCCATGAGGAACGGCCGCCAGGATGGTGGACGGGAGGGTCGAAATCCAACAGTCAGAGCCGGGCCAGGTCAACCCGAAGACCTGCCCGCGACGGCCTGAAGCTGGCAGTTTGGGCATGTCTGGAGCCCCAACGAAGCCCCCTTTGCAATATGGCCGTATGCCTGTAAATATTGCTTCATGAAGACGACCATCGACCTGCCCGACGAACTGCTTCACCGGGCCAAGGTGTTCGCGGCCGAACGGCAGACAACGCTCAAGCAACTGGTCCTCGCAGGACTCGACTGGGTGTTGCGGTCCGAATCGGCGGCGGTGCGACGCGATGACGCGGTCGCTCGTCTCAAGCAGGGCGTACCACTCGGCGGCAGCCCCCTGAGCCGACAGGAGTCGCATGACCGCTGAGAAGTTCCTCGACACGAACATCCTCGTCTATGCCTACGACATCGATGCGGCTGCCAAGCGACCCGTGGCGATTGAACTCGTCGAAGCGGGCTGGACGCATCCAGGGCTCACGGCCATCAGTGTGCAGGTGTTGCAGGAGTTGTACGTCAATCTCGAGCGGCGTTCAGTGCCCAGGGATCACGCGGTGCAGATCATCGGGGACTTCACCGAGTGGCCGATCGTCCCCAACACGCTCGAACTGCTCCATTCAGCGTTCGCCGAACAGGCCCGCTGGCTGATTTCATTTTGGGATGCGCTGATCCTGGCAGCTGCACGAGCCTCGGGAGCAGCCGAACTGATCACGGAAGACCTGAATCACGGCCAGGACTACGGTGGCGTGCGGGTGAGGAATCCCTTCCGGTGAGTCCAATCTTGGCCCCCCCGATGCTGTCTCACGGCTGTGGGGCCGACGTCACCATGCCCCAGGTTCGCGCCCAGCGAAGCGCCCCGCGTTGGTCCCCGCTGCTGCTCGCACTCTCGGTGTTCGGTGCCTCCGTCCTGCCGGCCGCTGGAGCGGAGCTTCAGGCGATCGCGGGCTGCACCCTCGTGCCCGCCGACTGGGCCGACGGCGACAGCTTCCGGGTTCGCACGCCGACGGGCGAGGAACTCACGATCCGGCTTTACGGTGCCGACTGCCTGGAGCATCACGTCTCCGACGAGACCGACGCCCGCCGGCTGCGAAGCCAGCGGCGGTATTTCGGGATCACGCAGGCCAGGCCCGATGCGGCGGCGTCGATCGAATTTGCCAAGGACCTTGGTCGGCAGGCAACCGAGGAGACGAAGCGGATCCTGACCCGCCCCTTCACGATCCACACGAGTTTTGCCGACGCGCGGGGCGACGCCCGGTATCAGCGGGTCTACGCCTTCGTGTTCGACGCCGACGGCCGGGATCTGGCCGCCGTCCTCGTGGCCCGGGGGCTCGCCCGGGCGTTCGGCGTCAGCCGGAGCACGCTCGCGGGTGAGTCGGCCGAAGACTATCGCGCCCAGCTAGCCGACCTCGAACTCCAGGCTGCCGCAGCCGGAGTGGGCATCTGGGCCCACACCGACTGGGCCGCCCTGCCCGCCGAGCGGCGGATCGAGCGAGACGAGGAGCGAGAGCTGCGGGCGGCCCTCGACGGCGGTCAACTCCCTGCCGACTTCACGGTCGACCTCAACTCGGCGGCCCGCAGCGAACTGATGCGACTTCCGGGCATCGGCGAAGCCCTCGCCGACCGGATCATCGAAAGGCGGCCCTACGCCCGGCTCACAGACCTCCTCGACGTGGACGGCATCGGCCCCGCCACCTACCGCCGGCTCAAGCCCCTCCTGCGACTCGAGCCGCAGAAGTGATCACCGCGGCCGTTGGCGGAAGGCGAACACGCCCCGCTTGTTGGCCACGGCGATGTCGAGCCGGCCGTCGCCGTCGAAGTCGGCCACCGCACAGCCCTCCGCCACGAACCGGTCGGAGAGCGTCTGCTTCTCAAAGCTGATCGGATCGGCCCCGACAGCGACGCCTGCGAGAATCAGGCCAAGGCCAGCGAACCCACCCCAGCATGTTCGTACGTCGACTCGCATGAATACGCTCCGCTCCAGCCCCGGACTCCTGCGACCCTTCGGCCAACGAGTCCACTCGATCCAGCGGCACGACGCAAGCCGGCCGGCTGCCCGTTCTGCTCAGGGCCCCCGAGCCGGCGAGCCAACGCATCACCGCAACCGGGAAGGCTCGGGGGTCGG
Source organism: Planctomycetota bacterium (assembly GCA_046047895.1). Lineage (GTDB taxonomy): Bacteria > Planctomycetota > Planctomycetia > Pirellulales > UBA1268 > QWPN01. The sequence goes on from JBJOHE010000265.1 coordinate 3,473, forward strand.
CGAACGCTCGCGGAGCATAGGGGCGTATCCTCGCCCGCGACGCGCCTTTGGCCGCCCCCGAGCCGGAGCGCCATCGCCGTCGTCAAGGCTCGGGGGTCGGCGAACGCTCGCGGAGCATGAGGGCATATCCTCGCCCGCGATGCGACTTTTGCCGCCCCCGAGCCGGTGATCCCTCGGGCTCGAGTCCTGCTTCCCGACAGTCAGGCCGCCAGCCGGGTCGGAGGAGCGAGACCGAAGAGCCCCAGCAGTTCCGCGGTCGTGAGCCCCGAACGGGCCGGGCCGTCGGCCTGGGAGAGGATCGTGTCGGAGAGGTCGCGCTTCTGCCGGAGCACCTCGTCGATCCGCTCCTCGATCGTGCCGACCGAAAGAAACCTGGTCACCGTCACCGCCCCCGCCGCGCCGATTCGGTGGGCGCGGTTGATCGCCTGGTCTTCGATCGCCGGGTTCCACCAGCGGTCGAAGAGGAAGACGTATTGTGAGAATTGGAGATTGAGCCCGACGGCCCCTGCCCCGTAGGAGAGCAGGAGCACGGAGTGGGCGGGGTCGTGCCGAAACCGCTGAATTGTCTCATCGCGGGCGGCGGTGGACATTCCGCCGTGGTACTCGAGGGCTCCAAACCGGCCGAGCTTGTCCCGCAGCCGGCCGAGCGTCTCCACCCACTGGCTAAAGACGAGCGCCTTGCGGCCGCTGGCCTGCACCTCCTCGAGTTCGGCCGCCAGCCGGTCGAGCTTCGCGCTCTCGCCCGTCGCCGTGTCGAAGTTGCAGATCTGCTTGAGCCGGAGCACCAGCTCGAAGACATGCTGGATCGTCGCCTCCCGGCCCATGTCGGCCAGCCGGAGCACCCCCTCTTCCTCGGCCCGGCGATAGGTCTCCCGCTGCTCGGGGCCCAGCTCGATCGGAGCATCGCGGTTGAGCCGCGGCGGCATCTCGGTGAGCACCTTGTCTTTCGTGCGGCGGAGGATGTGGTCGGCCACCGCCCCGCCCATCGCCTTGGGCGTCATCCGCTCGTGGATTTCACCCGGGGCCACGAACTCGAACAGGCCGACCAGATCGTCGGCCGAATTCTCTACCGGCGTGCCGGTCAGGGCCCAGCTCCGCCGGCGGTCGAGCGACACCACGGCCCGGTTCGTCTGGCTCGCCTTGTTCTTGATCCGCTGGGCCTCGTCGAGCACGACCAGATCAAAGGCGAGGCCGAGTTCGGCCACGAGATCGCGGTCGCGGACGAGCACCTCGTAGTTGGCGAGCTTCACCGGCACGTCGGGGAGAGACCACTGCCACCGCCGCCGGGCGGGATCCCCCTCGATCACGGCCACGACCAACTCCGGAGCCCAGTCGGCAAGCTCCCGGGCCCAGTTGCTCACGAGGCCCTTGGGGCAGGCCACAAGCACCCGCCGGGCCTCGCCGCTTCGCACGAGCAGCCGGATCGACGAGATCGCCTGCATCGACTTGCCAAGCCCCATCTCGTCGGCGAGCACCGCCGCATGCCGGGGCACGAGAAACGCCATGCCCTCGAACTGAAAGGGAAACGGCTGCCGCGGAAACGCGAGCCGGGCGGAGCGGAGTGTGGTCTCGAGATCAGGCTGTAATAAGTAGAAGAACCGCTCCGAGAGCTTGACGACATCGCGGGGCGGGGCGATCCGGGTCCGCGTGGCTGGAACCGCGGGCCCACCGGCGGCCGCCGGCTCTGGTTGGTGAGCCGCGGGCCGCGGACCGGGGGCCGGCGGCGTCGCGGCGACCGGCAGGGCGAAGAGATGGCTCTGCACCCGGGGCCGGTGCGTGAGGAGTTGCAGGGCCCGTACGGCGGGCACCGGCGTGGCCACCGGCAGCCGCAGGGCGGGCGGCGGAGCCAGGCAAAAGCCGGCCGCCGAGGTCACCGCCACCGGGTCGATGGCGAAGGCCGGGGTCCCGAGCGACGTGACGGTGAGACGAGCCTGCGACTCAGCTGCCATCCCCGACTCCCTGGCTCAGTGACGCTGGGCTTCGTCGAGCGCGGCCCGGATTCGCTCGAATGGCTCCCGAAGATCGACGGCGGCGGCCAGGGCCGCGAGCCGCCCTTCGATTTCCAGAGCCCGGGGTGCGTCGGTGGCGTGGGGGCTCACGATCGAGTCGCCCACGACAAAGCCTGAGCCGGTGGCGGCGGCGGCCGGCTGCACGAGCGCCACGGGGAGGCTCGTGTGGGGACGCACGTGGAGCATCGACTCCAGGTCGGTGAGCACCACGACAGCCTCGGCCTTTCCCTCGGCCAAGAGCGCGCCGCCGATCTGCTGCCCGTGCAGGTGACCGTGGAGGGTGGGGCCGTACAGGATCTGCTGCGCCCGCGATACCTTCACCGGCGCCGTGCAGTGAAACTCGAGCGGCCGGCCCAGGCCATCGACGACAAGGTAGCCGCCAAACAGCCCGTGGGCCGGCGAATCAACCGCCGTCAGAAACCCAAACGCCAGATCCCCCCGCCCCGCCGGCTCCTGCTGCATATGCCCGCCCTGGTTCAGCCTGCGGCCGCGTCCCTGCGGCTCCGCCACTCCCATCCATCGGGCAAAGCTGGCGGCCACTTGAAGCCGCTGCCGCGCGGGGCAACGCGAGCCCCCGGCCGGCAGAGGGCGGGCGGGCAAGCTGGCGAAGAAGTGCCGATTGCACGGCCGTGGATCCGGCTCATGGCAGACCCTGGACGGCCTGCCTAGGATAAGGGAACTCCCACGGTGGGCCGGGTTCCTTCGCGAGACCAGTCATGGGCGACATCCCTTCCTTCTTCACCCAGGTCGACATCTCTGCCGGGGCTCCGACCGGTGGCCGGCCCGCTCCCACAGGCGACCTCACTGAAACGAACGGGCTGCTGCGGGAACTCGTCGAGGAGTCGCGCAAGCAATCCGATCTGCTCCTCGAGATCCTGGCCCAGGTTTCCCTGCAGCACCGCCAGCGAAACGCCGAACTCCGGGCCTGGAAAGAGGCCAACCCGCAGCTCTCCAAAGCCTGCCGCAAGGCGGCCGAGTCGCTGGCCCGCGTGCACACCGACTTCCTCTCGGGCATCGCCTCGGAGGCGGCCGAAAACGCCGAGGACTTCTCCGACAGCGAGTATGCCCTCGGCGAGTTTATCGACCGCTACGGCCCGCGGCTGGCCCACTTCAACGGCGTGCTCCAACTGCTCGCCCAACTCGGCGCCCCGCTCCCGCAGCCCCCGGGCCAGCAGTCACAGGGCTAAGGCCCCCCTTGTCCGTCTCCCTCCGCCCCGGATGTTCCATGGCCGCACCCGCCTCGACCGACCCCACGCCAGTCTTC
>JBJOHE010000266.1:0-3976 GCA_046047895.1 Planctomycetota bacterium
GATCGCGACGGCGTTCCCGTCCCGGTCTGGGACTCGATTCACTCAAGCCCGGGAAGCGAGCCGGCAACGTCAGCGGCCCCCGCCGAGGCGATCGTTCCGCTCGTCTATGACCGAAAGGCTGCCGCGCGCAAAGCAGCCACAAAACGTGATGAGCCGCATGAGCGGCGCAGATAAAATCGGTGGCTCGGGATGCCACAGCCGACTCGGCCGTGGCATCCCGGCCATGGGTCGCTGCTCCACACGTTCAGCGACGGGCTCAATCGAAGTCTGAGGTACCGCCCGAATGGTTACCGACGTCAAGAAACTGCCAATCCAGTTCGATCGTGACCGCGTGGTGGCTTTCTGCCGCGACCGGGGCATCGTTCGCCTGAGCGTGTTCGGCTCCGTGCTCCGCGATGACTTCGATCCGGCTCGCAGCGACATCGATGTCCTGGCCGATTTCAAGCCGGAAGCCACACGAGGCATCGGATTTCGCTTCTTCGGCTATGGCGACGAACTGGCAGGAATCCTTGGCCGGAAAGTCGACTTCTGCTCACGACTGGACCCACGTCTCGAGCCGACCGTGCGCCGCGAAGCCGTCACGATCTACGAGGATTCATGAGCCGTTGGGGCCCGCGTGCGGGGATGGATTTGTCTCGAAAACGGATAACTTGCGACACGTTTTCTGGACGTGTCGCCGCCGGCGACATATCCTCACGACATGTCGCAAAAACCGGCTTTCGGCAACACGTCTAAACGGCCGGCGTGGCGGCCGGACGTGCCGCACAACGACCTGCCGCTTATCCCACCGCCGATCGACCTGGAAACCAGGCCGGTTTTGAAGCGGTGCGTCGGTGCCCGCGCCGCCTTGGCGGAACTCAAACAAGCCGCATCGCTGCTCCCGAATCCGACGATCCTCATCAACACGCTACCGCTGCTCGAGGCCCAGGCGAGTTCGGAAATCGAGCATATTGTCACCACCACGGACAGGCTTTTTCGCTTCGCCGGGGGTAGCGACGCAGCTGACCCGCCCACGAAAGAAGCGCTGCGGTATCGCCACGCTCTCCTCGACGGGTTCGCCACGCTTCCGGCTCGGCCCCTCTGCACGGCAACGGCGGAGCTCGTCTGCAGCCGCATCAAAGACGCCACGGTGCAGGTGCGGCGTGTGCCGGGCACGGCTCTCGCCAACGACGCCACGGCCGAGGTCATCTACACGCCCCCCGAAGGCGAGAACCGAATCCGCGGCCTCCTTGCCAACTGGGAGCGGTTCCTGCACGGGGAAAACGGCGCTGGCGACATCGACCCACTCGTCCGCATGGCCGTCGCCCACTACCAGTTCGAGGCCATCCATCCATTTTCCGATGGCAACGGCCGCACGGGCCGCGTGCTCAACAGCCTGTTCCTCGTCGAACAGCAGCTCCTTCCGCTACCCATTCTCTACCTGAGCCGATTCATCATCGCCCGCAAGGCCGACTACTACGGGCTCCTCCTCCGCGTAACCCGCGACGCGGCGTGGGAGCCATGGATTCTGTTCATGCTCCAAGGCATTGAAGAGACGGCTTCCTGGACGACGGCGAAGATTGGCTCGATTCGCCAACTCATGGCCGAAGCCGTCGAGCACGTCCGGACCACGACACCAAAGGTCTACAGTCGGGAACTGGTCGATCTCGTGTTCGAGCAGCCTTACTGCCGGATCGCGAACGTAGTCGAGGCTGGAATCGCCGGGCGGCAGGCGGCTTCGCGCTACCTGCAGGCTCTCGTCTCGTCCGGCCTGCTCCGCGAGCAGGAGTCTGGACGTGAGAAACTCTTCGTCAACTCCCGGCTGCTTACGCTGCTCACCGCGGAGACCGATGCGGTCGAGCCATTCCGCTCGGCACCGCAGCCTCGATGAGCCGGCAACGGCGGCGGCGATGTGCTCGTCGAGGTGGTACTTGATTTCCACCCGGCATCCCTTGCGATCAACCAGCCCCACCACGGCTGCGGGCCAGGAACCCGGAACCTGCTTCCGCTTTCAGCTGTGATGCAACCTCGTCATCATCCCGAATCTGCTGGTCAATCAGACTTCGGTTGTCGTGGTAATACGCAAGGGCTGCGTACACGTCGGCGAGCGTCAGGTGCGGAAACGACCCCACAATCTCGTCGGGGGACCGCCCCTCCTCGGTCCAGAAGACGACGTCCTGGACCCGGATCCGCGTGCCCGCAATTCGAGGTTTCCCCCCGCAGGTGCCCGGGGTCGCTTCGATGTGGGATTTTTCGAAAGCAGTCGCCATGTCCGAATTTTAGAACGAAGGCGGTCCGCTCGCAAAGCCAGAAACGGAACCGGTATTCAGACGCCCTGAGCGGCAGTTCTGCGACGGACTCTCTCACCGCCCAGGCCCTACCGACCATGATCCAACCGCCACCATGCCGGAGTTCCTGAATACCGACCGTTGGACAATCCCCGAAAAGGCACCTCGCGGTCGCCGCGACATCGTGGTGCCGCTGCACCGCACCCCGAAATACGAGGTGATGCTGCCACAGATCGTCGAGATGGCTGAGGCTGGGTCGGGTATCGATCTGATCTCACGTGCGCTGGGCATCGGGACCGAGGTCGTCCGGGACGCCCTCCATCTGCACCGCACGGGCAAGCGGCCACCAGGCCGCGTCGACGGCCGCCGTCGTCGCCCACGACAGCCCGGGCAACCTTTCGTGCCGAAGTACCAGCAAATTGCCCCGGAGGTAGATCGGCGCCGACAGGTAGGCGAGGGCTTCGACCGTCTAGCCCGGGAGATGAAGGTCAGCCGGGGCACGGTCGTCAGGGCCTACGATTTTGCAAACCGCGACGAGGCCGCTGCCGCAGCCCGCGAAGGGCGGAAGCCTTCCCGGCCGGCTTACAAGTGGAGCGATGAATCCCGGGCCGCAAAACGCAAGCCGCGGGGTGCATGACTGCAGTTGGAGCCTGTGGCGCCCGCAGCAGCGTGCGCCACAGGCCTCCTGAACCGAGACGTCACGTGGATTGAGGCAGCAGTTGAGCAGGGGGCTCTGGTGAGAGTCGCTCGCGTCGGCCTTGTCGCCGCAATAGTGTACGTGCGCACACTTTTCTCGTCCATGCCTCGGTGCGTCCATGGTCGCCGTCCTGACTGCGTCGCCGACGCGGTCCAAAGTCCGCCCCCACGTCGGCACTGCGAGTTCCCGCCGCTACGAGCGACGCCGACCGGAGAAGACGCCGCTCTACAAGGTCGTCGCAGAGCACCTCGAAGGCTGGCTTGAGAATCGGTCGGTCGTCGAGCAGCCCGTCTCGGCGCACGTCGAACGGGAGCTACGGTCATATCTCGGCTCCTCGACGCCGATGCGGCCGCCGACATGCTCGCTCGAGAGAACAGTGGGTTTTCGGTTGACGCCAGCGTCCGGATCACGCTCATTGACCGCGATGTGCCCAGCTATTTTCAGAGTCTGGAACACCTGCTGCGATACTGTGCCCGGCCGCCCTTCGCGCTGGAGCGGCTCTCCGTGATCCGCGGCGAACACGGCCGCATCGCCCGCGTCCGCTACGTGCTCCCGCGCCACAAGGCGGCTAACTGGGTCGGCCCGGGGCGCGGGCGGAAGTCCACACGGCCGGGCGCCAGCGGCGTCGTCGAGCTTTCCCCATTTGAGTTCCTCGACCGGCTCGCTGCCCTCGTGCCGCCGCCGCGGAAGCACCGGCATCGCTACCACGGGGTGTTCGCCCCGAATCACAAGCTCAGGTCCGCCGTCACGGCACTCGCCATCGGGAATGTCGGCAAGCGGCGCGATGCCGCGACTGATGGACATGCGGTCGGCGGACATGCGGCGGGCGGAGATACCACCGGCGACTGCTGCGGCTCATGCGACAAACCGCTCTCCCACGACACCTCCCGGATTGCCTGGGCGAAACTCATGGCCCGGGTGGGGGAGGAGTTTCCGCTCGAGTGCCCTTGGGTGCGGCGGCGATATCCGGCTGATCGCGTTCATCACCAAGCCGGGGCCGATCCGGAAGGTC
>JBJOHE010000267.1:0-3051 GCA_046047895.1 Planctomycetota bacterium
CCGCGGCCTTCGAATTCGCGACGGCGGGGCGGATCGTCTTCGGAGCGGGCTGCCGCAGCCGCCTCGGCACGGAATTGGCGAGGCTCGGCAGGCGGCCGCTGGTCGTCACCGGCGGGGGCCAGCGGCATGCCGATTGGCTCCCGCCGCTCTTCGCCACAGCCGGACTCGTAGCGACGCCGTTGACCGTGGCTGGGGAGCCCACGATCGAACAGGCCGAACGGGCCGCGGCCCTGGCTCGCGACGCGGGCTGCGACGTCGTGGTCGGCGTCGGCGGCGGCAGCTGCATCGATGCGGCCAAGGCGGTCGCAGCCCTGGCGATGCAGCCCCACGGCCCGCTCGACTACCTGGAGGTGATCGGGGCCGGCCGGCCGCTCGACGTGGAGCCATTGCCGTGCGTGGCCGTGCCGACCACCGCCGGCACCGGTGCCGAGGTGACGAGAAACGCGGTGCTCGGCTGCCCGACCGCCCGGGTCAAGGTGAGCCTGCGGCATCCCGCCATGCTGCCGCGGCTGGCGATCGTCGATCCCGAGCTCACGCTCTCACTGCCGCGGGCGGTCACGGCCGCGACCGGGCTCGACGCCCTGACGCAATTGATCGAGCCCTTCGTGTCGCCCCGGGCCAATCCGCTCACCGACGGCTTCTGCAGGGAAGGCCTGGCCCGGATTCAGTGGGCACTGCCGGCGGTGCTCGAGACCCCGAGCGACCTCGCGGCCCGCGCGGCCATGAGCCTGGCCAGTCTGCTCGGCGGCCTCGCGTTGGCCAATGCAGGGCTGGGGGCCGTGCACGGGCTGGCCGGCCCGCTCGGGGGCATGCTCGAGGCGCCGCACGGCAGCCTGTGCGGACTCCTGCTCCCCGGCGTGATGGCGGCGAATATCGCGAGCCTCACTCGCAAGGGCGACTGGGCTCCGGCCGTTGAACGCTACCGGGAAGTGGCGCGGATCCTCACCGGCAGCCCCGAGGCCAAGCCCATCGACGCCGTGAACTGGACACGCCGCCTCCTGGCCACCGCCGGCCTGCCCCGGCTCGCCACTTACGGGATGACCGAGGCCGCGATTCCCGAGGCGATCGACAAGGCGAAGCGGGCCAGTAGCATGAAGGCCAACCCGGTGACGCTGGGCGATGAGCAACTCGCAACGATCCTCCACGACGCCTGCTGAATCCCAGGCGCGGGCAACACACGGGTCGTATACTCTCGGCTTCAATCCATGCTCGGCAGGAGCCTCTCGATGCAGCCTGGTCTTTCGTGCTCAGCCGGTCGCGCGGCCGTGCTCACGGCGGTTCTCGCCCTTGGGTTCACCGGATGCAGTGGTCGGCCCGCCCGGCTGGCGGCGCCGCCGCTCAGCCCGGCAGCCATGGCCGCGGCGCTGATCAAGCCGGGCGACGCCGACGGGGACGGCGTGCTGGCCGGCGACGAACTGGCCGCGGTTCCTGCCCTTTCGAGTCTGGTGCCTCAACTCGATGGCGACGGAGATGGTCGACTCTCGCAGGCCGAACTCCAAACCTGGCTCGAGGCCGTCCGCGACTCCCGCGTCGCCGCCACCTCGTTCACGGCGATCGTGCGTCACAAGGGCCAGCCCCTGCGCGGGGCCACGCTCAGGATTGATCCTCTGCCGCCGCTCGCGGGCGTGATCAAGGCCGCGGAAGGAGTCACCGATGACCGGGGCCGCACGAGCCCCTCGATCCCGGGCTCGGCCTTTCCCGGAGTCAACTGTGGCATCTATGCGGTGCGGATCGTCGGCAACGACGCCGACGGCCAGCCGCTGCCGCCGAAGTACAACACCGAGACGACGCTCGGACTCGCCGTCGGAGCCGGCCTGCCGCCCGACGGCGCGGTGGTCTACGAACTCGACTGACCCGCCTGCCCAGGCCGCCGCGAACCGCCGGCTCGGGCCGCCGTCAGGGAACTTCAGCAGAGCGACCGTCGGCCCGGTCGCCGAGATCGCGATGGATCGCCGGGGCGATCGACTGGCTCACCGGCCGGGTCGAACCGTCGGCCATCGCCATGATGAAGATCCCGGCGTGGGTGCTGCCGAAGCTCCACGAGAGCTGGAGGCCCGGCGTGTCCTGGGCCACCGGGCAGGCACCCACCTCGGTCCAGCCCTGCGGGTCGTAGTCGTCGCCCACGAACAGGCTGTGGTCGTCGGAGGGATCGAGGCCGGTCGCATAGTTGTCGGGGTTGAGATACTTCTCGCCGAGCAGATAGGTCTTCGAGGTGCCGTCCTTGATCTGCGAGAGCCGCACCTCGCTCCGCTGAAAGACCAGGCCGTTCGAGCCCGACATGTCGGTGAAGCCGCGGCCGGCGAGGGCGTCGGCCATGCCGCCCGGGCCGGTGCCCCACATCACCCGTACCGAGCCGGCGTTGGCCTTGTAGTCGCTGCGGTTGGTCTCATAGCCAGGCTGGTTCTGTCGGGGGGCGGTGGCGTTGTAGAGCGGCACCCGGTTGCCCGAATAGACCGGCGTGGGGTAAACGCGAACGGGCCTCCGGCTGGGACAGATGAAGAGCGACAGCGGCGTGCTGCAGGCCAGGGCCGCCTGTCGCATTTGCGTGGCGGTGATCCGATCGGCCTCGCCGTCGGAGGCGAGCTCGAAGAGCAGCTCGTTCTCCGCAAAGGGAAGGATGCTAAAGCCCCAGCTGCCCGGCTGGTCCCGGCCGAAGCCGCGGTCGGGATCGCCGGCCCATGACCAGCCCCAGCCGCCGGAGGGCAGGAAGTTTCGCTTGTCGACATGCAAGAGCGAGGCCAGAGCCTGCTGCCGCACGTTGTTGCTGCACTGCGTCCGTCTCGCCGCCTCACGGGCGCTCTGCACCGCAGGCAAGAGCAGCCCGATCAAGGTCGCGATGATCGCGATCACGACCAGCAGCTCCACAAGCGTAAAGCCTGACGTCCGCCCGAGGCGAAGTGTCTGTCGCATGAAAGTCGAGCCTCACCGCCCCGCCGAGCTGCCAGGGCCAGGCCGCCGATCCCGCCGGCGACGAGCAGCAGGCTCGCCGGCTCAGGCACCGCCGCCACGCTGCCGAAGCCGCTCGCCGAGGGAGCGGCCGGCAGGTAGTTG
>JBJOHE010000268.1:0-3693 GCA_046047895.1 Planctomycetota bacterium
CCGTCGACATCTCGAGCGGGGCCTTCACATCGATTGCGGGCTCGTGGCTGGTGGTCGATTCCGCCCGGCTTTGGAACGACCTCGGTGGTGATCCCGCCCGCGGCAGCACGCTCTTTGACTCTGTGCTGATCGGCGGCGACGGCAACGACACGCTCTATGGCACCACCGGTCGGGATTACATCAGCGGTGGCTTCGAGAGCGATTTCCTTGCCGGCGGCGAGGCCGACGACTATCTGCTTGGCGGCCCCGGGAGCGACGCGATCTTCGCCGGCGGCCCGGCCACGATCTTTGCCGGCGACGGCGACGACGTGGTCGACGGCGGTGACGGCGACTACGACAGCTGGATCGAGGGGGGCCCCGGCGACGACCGGATCTACGCCCGTGGGGGCGAAGACACCGTCTATGGCGGCACCACCGGCGCCGGCTACCAGCACTACGCAGACGATCGCGGCCAGGGACGGACAGTCGTCGCGGCGATCCACGGCGGCTACACGGCGACGGTGTCGGCCGACGACTGCGGCCCCGACATCTCCTGGTATCCGGAGGTCTATCCCGAAGACGGGCCGCCGATCGAGGGGCTGATCTACGAGGACCTCAACCTCAACGGCGTTCGCGATCCCGGCGAGCCCGAGGCGCCGAAGGAACTCACCTGGGGCTTCTTCATCGGCACCGCCGCCGGGGAACTCCTGGGCTGGGGGCCGGCCCCGGGCGGCTCGTTCACGCTGCCGCCAGAGGGCGGGCTGCCCGAGGGCGAGTACCGCGTCGATGTGCCGCCCGACTTCGCCCCGGCCGGCTGGATGCCCACGCCGCTGGCCGACACCTTCGCCTTCGTGACGACCGCGATCGGCTCACCGGCACCGCTCGCGTCGTTTGGCTGGTATCGGGCCGGCTCGATCGATGGGAAGGTGGTCACGAACGACGGCGAGGGCAATCAGCCGACCGAGGGCGTGGTGCTCTATCTCGACGAGAATCGGGACGGGGAGTACGACGCTGGCGAGCGGACCGCCGTCACTGACGCGGCTGGAAAATATGCCTTCAGGGGCCTGGTGCCCGGCGGCTACAGCGTGCGAATCACCGACGTGCAGGGCTGCGCGGCGGTGAGTCCCGACGTCGCGGAGGTGACGCTGGTCAGCGGCCAGGGCCGCGGGATCAACTTCACGATCAGCCCCCGGACGGCGCCGGTCGTGGATGGCGTGCTCCTTGGCACGTCGGCCAACGGGTTTCTTGGACGGCGATTCCCGATGGGGCCGCCCAGGCCGCACCGTTGCCGCAGGCCGCCTACGACCTGCTCGCCTTTGAGGTCTGCGTCGGCGTGGGCCTCGGTGAGACGACGGCCGGTGCGTCCATGAACGCCGTCAATCCCGACGGCAGCAACGGACCGTCGATCGAACTGCGGTACCTCGGCCCCGATCCGGCCAGGCCCACTCGGCTCCGCTACGAGATCGTGAAGCCGCTGGGGCAGAATCAGATTCCTGCGGGCCGCTACCGCGTGCTGCTCGCCGACGCGAGCGTGAAGTCGGCCACGGGCCAGTTGCTCGACGGCGAATGGATCAACCCCGGGCCGCTCGCGCCGGCCGGCTCGCAGTTCCCCTCGGGCAACGGCACGGCCGGCGGCAACTTCGTGTTTGAGTTCACGATCGGAAACCCCGGCGTCCTTTCGCTGGCCGGTCTCGGCGACATCTCCGTGCAGGCGCTCCAGTCGGTGGTGCAGGGCACGGTCTGGCAGCATGACCCGCGAGACCCTGACCTCGACCAGTCGGCCACCGAGCGGGCCGTCGGCGGCCAGACAGTGAAGCTCGTCGACTCACTCGGCCGCGTGGTCGCCTCGCAGGTGTCGGGCCGGGTCGATCTCGACGCCGACGGGATCGTCCGCGGCCCCGAACTGGCCGCCTTCCGGTTCACGAATGTCGCTCCCGGCACCTACACGGTGATTCAGGAGACCGTACGGCCCTGGGCCCAGGCCACGCCCGGCGGCGTGCTCGAGCCGGCGGGGCTGCTGGCCGGCACGTTCGACTCGGTCGGCGGCAAGTCGACCGTCTCGGCGGTCGATCCGGTCACGCTCGCGACCATGCCGCTGTTCGACACGCCGCGGCTGGTGCTCCGCGACCTTGCCGTTGCCGACCGCGACACGGCCTGGCTCACGGGCACGGCCCAGGCGGGGAACGTCATGGCGCCGGGCACGGCCGGCCTGTGGCGGGCCGATCTCGCAAGCGGTGCGATCACCGAGGTGGGGCCGACTCCCGGCAACAGGCCGCTGTTCTCGCTCGACGTGCTCGACGGCAACAGGCTCCTTGGCGTGACCATCTCGGGCGACGTGCTGCTCTACGACACGGTGGCCGGCACCTGGACCAGCCGCGGACCGCTGCTGACCGCTGCAGGCCAGCAGCTCTATCCCGTTGGTGACGCCGCGGTCGTGGCGGCTGACGAGGTGTATGTGGTGGCGCTGCTCGCCCCCAACGACACGATGAGCGACAATGCCGCCGCGCAGCAGAAGCTCGTGCGGCTCGATCCCACAAGGCTTGGGGTCAATGCCACGATCGTCCGCGACCTCGTGCTCTCGGAGCTGCTGGTGGGGCTCGAGACCACCGCCACCGGCGACGGCCTGATCGCGCTCGGCAATCGCAAGGGGGTGTATGCCGTGCCGACCTCGGCAGCTGGCGTGATCAATAAGCGGGGCAATCTCTCCGTGGCGACAGCCGTGACCTTCGGCGGCCTCACCGGCATCCCCGCGGGCATCGAGACCGATCCGACCCGCCAGGACTTCCTGCTGACCCTCCAGGGTGGCGAGAAGGTCGAGATCGGCTTCGGCAACGAGCCGGTCTACGAATTGCTCCTCGACGGCGACGACACGATCGACGGCGGCTGCGGCGATGATCCCGACCGGCTGTTCGGCGATGACGGCCCGAAGCTCCCCTGGTTCATCACCACCGTCGGCGGCAATGACACGATTCGCGGCCGCGGCGGCGACGACCTGATCGAGGGCGGCCAGCAGGGCGACCGGCTCCTGGGCGAGGCCGGGGCCGACACGATCACGGGCGGCGACTCGGAGCCGAACTGGATCGACGGCGGTGATGACGACGACAAACTCGTCGGCGGCGAGGCGGGGGACACGATCTTCGGCGGGGCCGGCAACGACACGCTCAGCGGGGCGGGAGGTGCCGACGCGATTTTTGGCGACGGCGGCCGCGGCGGCCTCACCGCGGGCTCGGGTGGCACGGGCCAGCCGGACGGCGACGACCTGCTCTCGGGCGGTGACGACTCCGATGTGCTCGTGGGCGGCGGCGGCACCGACAAGGTCTTCGGCGACGACGGCGACGATGTGCTGGTGGTGATCGACACGGCCGCCGGCGGTGCCTACGGAGTGGATCCCTCGGGCGGGAGCGAGGATCTCTATGACGGCGGAAGTGGCAGCGACACGATCCTGGTGGTGGCCGACACCGACACGACGCTGACCGACGGCTTCGTGCGATTGGCGGGGGTGGTCGGCGACCATCCGCTTGCGTCGATCGAGATCGGCCTGCTCACCGGCGGCGGGAGCGCGAATACGATCGACGCCGCCGGGTTCTCCGGCACCACGGCGATCCGCGGCAAGGCTGCCGCCGACCTGCTCATTGGCGGTAGCGGGATCGACCTGATCGAGGGGGGCGCCGGCGGCGACACGATTCAGGGCAATGCCGGCCCCGACGACCTCCG
>JBJOHE010000269.1:0-3625 GCA_046047895.1 Planctomycetota bacterium
GAAGGGCGTCGTAGATCGCGCCGCTTTGCAGGCCGAGCGCCGCGACGCGGGCTACGGCAGCCTTGTAGTCGGCCACGGAGAGCGGCACGACGTCGAGGTGCTCGAGAAAGTTCTCCTCGATCAGCCGCGCGGCCTCGGCAGGCTGAATCCGCCGCGGCAGCGGCAGGGCCGTGAGCGTGGCGTAGCATTCTGCCAGCGCGTGTGTGCAGCAGATGGCCCTGGACGCTCCGCGACGCGGTTGCCCAAGCCGGCGATAGCAGGCAAGCGCAGCCTCGTGATTCGGCAACTGGTCAACGACCGCCGTCACGAGTGCCGAGGTGTCGAACAATGCCTTCATGCCCGCGCCCGGCCTGTCTGTCGGGCCCGCGATTCCCGCTCCTGCCGCACGAAGGCCGCAATGTCGAGATCGGCCTGGCGGGGCCCGTGGTGGACGAGGACGCCTTCCCTGTGGACGAGCGCCTGGCCTCGGTCGGCCGGGCGGATGATGATGCCGTCACTCGTGGGCTCGATCTCGAGCTCGCTCCCCGGAGCGAAGTGAAACCGCTCCCGCAATGGTTTGGGCACGACGAGCCGGCCGGCCGCATCAATGGTAGTTTTCATACCAAAATGGTATTGCATCTGGCATTATATGGCAACGCCAAAGAGGGATAGCCCGGTCAGCGGCACTTCTGCAGTCATCGTGGTTCAGCTGCGCCATCAGTTTCGCCCACGTGATTCAGGAGGTGTCGTGGGAACGGGGCGTTGCGTGTGTGCCGCAGCAGCCTTCCGAGTCGTGACCGTCACCCCAGGCCGGCGGGGCCGCTGGACATCGTGGCCGCCCGGCTGGTGGATGCCGGCAGGCCAGGGTGTTGACCGAATACTACACGCACGTCCACTTTCGGCGGTGGGGGCCGCGGGCGGATGCTTGAACAATGAGGTGATCCGATGGCGACCACAAGCTCGCAGATGACGGCCGAGCGGCTCCTGCACGAGGCACATGTCCTCGGTCGCTGCGAGTTGGTTCGCGGAGAGCTTCAGATGATGTCGCCAGCTGGCTCACGGCACGGAGCCGTCACGCTCCTGATCGCGACGCTGCTGGCCAACCATGTCGAGACCCAGGGCCAGGGTCAGGTCTTTGCCGCCGAGACCGGCTTCATCCTCGGCCGCGATCCCGACACGGTGCGAGCTCCCGACGTGGCCTTCGTCGGTCGCGATCGCCTCGCCGGCGGCCTCCCTGCCGGCTACTTCCCGGGCCCGCCGGATCTGGTCGTAGAAGTGCTCTCGCCGGATGACCGGTCCGCGGCGGTGGCCGCCAAGACGGCCGATTGGCTCGCTGCCGGAGCCCGGCTTGTGTGGAACGTCGACCCGGCGGCCCGAGTGCTCGTGTCCCACGCCGCCGATGGGTCGGTTGCCCGGTTCATGCCCCCGGCCACCGTGTCGGCTGGGGATGTCGTGCCCGGCTTCGACCTGCCGCTCGAGCGTGTCTTCGGTTGAGCCGGATCCAACAGAAGATCCGTGGCCAGCAGTTCGGCGGGGATCACGGAAGAAATGTAGGCCACCAAAACCTCGGCGAAAGGCCCGGTCACCGGAGAGAGGAGAAGCAACGGCCGAAGCTTCATGCCCGGCGTGTCGCCGAACGGAAACTGCCCGAGAAAAATATCACCCGGCTTCATGGGGTGGCCGGCCGTCGGTGGGCGAATAGATGTCCTGCCGGGAATCGGCCAAGTCGTCGCGCCACTCGCGGGCAATCCCCTCGAGCCAGCCTTGCTCGCCGGCGTCGGTTGGCTGTGCTGGCAGCATGACGACGACCTCCACAGGACCTGCGGGCACTCCGGCCGGAAGCGTTGCCGTGAGCCGATTTGTCGAATCAATTTGGCCAGTGACTCGAATCGTGGTCATGGGATCGAAGTCATCGGGACAGCGAGCGAAAGTGCGGACACCCGACTCAATTATAACGCGATTCGCCCACGCGATGGAGAGCGGGCGAGGCTTGCGGGAGCCGGCAAACGCCCGGCAGCTATCTTTGGGAGGCAAGCGGCTTCTTACGGCGGGCGAGGGCCGCGAGGCCAACCGCGGCGATCACCGCCATCGTGCCCGGCCTCGGCGGGCCCGTCGGTCGCGTCATCCTGCTGCTTGCCGACGTTGCCGACGGCGAGCGCCGGTGCGGCCGCTTCGCTACACTCTCCTCTCATGGCCGCCGGCAAACCCCGCAAAACCCGGGGCTCCAAAGACTCCGACTCCCAAAAACCCGCCCGCCGCCGCAATCGGCGGGCCGAGGCGGCCGCGTCGCCGTGGTGGCTCGGGCCGCCGAAAGTGCCCGGGGATGAGAGTGAGGACTCCGGATTGCTCGCAGCGCACGAGCTCTTCGGCATGTTCGACATGCTCGCCGACGCGATCGAAGACGAGCGGCGGGAGCGGATCACGATCCGCCGCGGCCGGCCGTCGAAGAAGGCCAAGGCGCTCGCCGAGGCGGAGTCGCTCGTGGAGGTGGCTGAAGGGTGCGAGACCGAGCGGGCGCAGGAGATCGCCCGCACGGCGCTCGAGCTCTCGCCCGACTGTGCCCGGGCCCACGTGCTCCTGGCCGAGTTGTCGGACGACGTCCATGCCGCGGAGCGGGAGTATCGCCTCGGTGTCGCGGCAGGCGAGCGGGCCCTCGGCGCGGCCGTGATCGAGCGGCACATGGGCGAACTCGGGCGGGTGGTGGAGGCCCGGGGGCTGCTTCTGGCCCACCGCGGTCTGGCGGAGTGTTTGGCGATCATGGGCCGGCCGGCGGAGGCGATCGCCGAGTGCGAGCTCCTCGCCGCCCTCGACACCGAGGACCATGCCGGGGCCCGGTTCATGCACTTCGATCTGTTGATCACAAGCCGCGAGTTCGCGGCGGCCCGCCGGCTCTGCGACGAGTGTCAGGAAGAGGAGTTTTGCCACTGGCCTTTTGGCCGGGCGCTCGCCGCGTTTGGCGAGGGGGGCGACACGCCCGAGGCCCGGCGGCTTCTGGCCGCGGCGGTCGCGGTCAACCCGCACGTGCCGCGGGTGCTGCTCTCGGGCCGCGAGGTCGATCTCGATGGGATGGTCACGGTGGGCGGGGAGGACGAAGCGGAGCTTTATGCCCGCGACTTCCGCCGCTCTTGGATGGACGTGCCGGGGGCGATCGCGTGGCTGCGGGCGGCGGCGGACGTGCCAGTGGAACGGCGCGGGCGGCATGACCGGCCAGACCGGCCAGACCGGCATGACGGGCCGGACCGGCGGAGCGGCGGAGGTGACCGGTCAGCCCGGCCTGAACAATCTGCGGGCGAGCGGCACGAGCGGCGGCTCTCCTGGCCCGAAGAAAAACGGCTCCTGACCCGGCTGCCGCTCGACCCGACCGACGAATGGGAGGCGGACCTCACGGAGCGACGCGAGGGCACGTGGTGTTTTCACGTCGCCTCGCGGAGTCGATGACGCCCCCGGACGCGCTTGCGCCCTTGTCCGTCGCGCCGGGCCGCGACGGCGTGGAAGCCCGGGTCGTGCATGTCGTGGTGATGGGCCAATCAGGCCTCGTGCAGGGGATCGCCGTCTACGAGGACGAGGTGGCCCTCGAGATCGCCCGCTCGGGCGACCTCGAACGGGTGGCCGGCAGCACCGGGCTGACGGTGATGTTCGGCGAGGG
>JBJOHE010000270.1:0-5683 GCA_046047895.1 Planctomycetota bacterium
GTCCGCCACGATCCGTCTGGCACGCCGAACAGGTCACTGACGAGATGGTGCTGCCCATGATCCTGTTCACCTCCAAAACCCCGCTCGACCCGGCCGGCAGAACCTTTTTCAATTTTTACTCAGAAGTGGTGCGATCGAGTTTTCTCAAGCGGCTGGTGAATCGCCGCCACAAATACGTGGCGGACGCCGCGGGCAATGTGACGCTCTCGCCTGACTTCAAGGACGAATGAGGACCTCTGCCAGTATGAAGAACCACCGAACGACGGGCCTCTCGGTGGTTGCCGAGGCGGTGACGGTAACCGTGCCACAAGGCCCCGGCAGTAAGCCCAAAACGCTGCTCAAAGACGTCACGCTCGAGATCGAACCCGGGGAATTCATTTGCGTGCTCGGGCCCAGCGGGGCCGGCAAGAGCACGCTGGTGCGGGCGATCCTCGGCGAGCGTGCGATCGCTGCGGGCCGGTTGCTGGTCGGCGGCCACGATGTCTCGTCCAAGGCCGACTCGCTCCGGGGCGCGATCGGCTATGTCCCACAGAAAGACATCAACCCGACGGCGCTGCCGGTGGAGCGGGCACTCCACTTTGGCTCGCAAGTGCGGCTGCCCGCCGAGACGGCTCCCGACCAGCGGCTGGCTTCGATCGACCGGGCCCTGGGCAACGTGGGGCTCGAGGCGGCGCGAAAGACCACGATCGGCACGCTCTCAGGCGGCGAGGCCAAACGGGCCAGCCTGGCGGCCGAACTGCTCGCCGATCCCGGCCTGCTCGTGGTCGACGAGGCGACGTCCAGCCTCGATCCCGCCACGGAAGCTCGGATCATGATGCTCTTGGCCGCGCAGGCGCGGGCCGGCACGACCGTGATCACGGTCACGCATCACCTCGACAACGTCGACCAAGCCGACAGACTCTTGATTCTCGGACACGGCGAGGTCGTCTGGTTTGGCTCGCGGGTGGAGGCGCTCGGCCACTTTGGGGTCCATCGGCTCGCCGATGTCTATCTGGCCATCGAAGACAAACCCGCCGGCTACTGGGCAAACCAGTGGCGGGAGCGGCAGGCCGAGGACCGCCTGCTGGCCGAGGCTCAGCCCGAGCCAGAGGCTCGCCCCGCGCGGCCCGCCGATGCCGCGGCGGAATCGGCCGCCCTCGCCGACGTCTCGATTCCCGGCTTTGGCCGCCAGTTCCGCACGTTCCTCACCCGCGAACTCGAGACGACCGTCCGCGATCCACTCGGTCTCGGCATGGCCCTCCTGTTGCCGCTGGTGCTGGCGGCGGTGGTGCTGTTCGGCTTTTCGGGCACGCAATTTGAACAGCCGCTGATGGTGACGCGACTGCTCGACGCCGATGAGAAGGAAGTGTTTGCCGATGCGTGGGGAGAGGTGCGGGCGGCGATCACGCCCGAGACGGTGAGCGAGCTGGACGCCAGCATTCCCGGGCAGATCCGGGTGTTTCTCGACAGCTATCCGAAGATATTGGCCCACCTCAGGGAGCCCTCCACCGAGCGACTCGTCAAGGATGCTCTGGCTGACACGATTCCGCTCGCCCCGGATCGGGAGATTCCGGATCCCAGCGGCACCTTCAAGTGGCTCTCACTGATGAGCATCTGCATGGTGATTCTGGGGTTTGTGACCGGCTTCCGCGAGATCGTCAAGGAGCGGCCGATGCTCGACCTCGAACGGCGGCATGGCCTGCGGTTTGCGGCCTATGTGCTTGCCAAGGTGACGGCCCTTGCGGCCGTGCTGGCCGTGCAGGTGGCGATCTTCACCGCCACGGTCGAGGTGGGGTTCATGATCCGTGAGGCCCTCGGCGGTGACAGGCCCGTGGACCTCTACCGCCGTGGCCTGATGCTCTCTGGCGGCTTCAACTGGCTGGCGGCGGTCGCCTGCGCCGCGATCGGCCTGATTGTTTCGGCCTCCGTTCGCTCGACCGACAAGGGCGTGCTGGCCGTGCCGCTGTTGATCATGCCCCAGATCCTGCTGGGAGCCACGATCCTGCCGATCACCGGTGGTGTGCTCAAGGTGCTCGCGGTGCTGTTTTCACCCCTCTATTGGGCCCACCGCGGGAGCCGGAGCGAGGGGGACGGGGTGCCGAGTTTCTGGCAGAACCTCGGGGACTACGACTCCGCCCTCTGGATTCCGTTTGCCGCTCTCGTCGCCCAGATCGTGGTCGCCACGGTCGTCACGATCCTGATCCTCCGCTGGCAGGAACGGGCCGTCCTGGGCCGCAACCGGCCCGTGAAATGAGCTCCGACTCGGCCCCGGCCGCGGCCTGCCTGCTCACCGCGGCTCGACGGTTGCCGGCTACACTCCTTGGCATGCGAAATCCCGTGAACCGCTCCCCCGCTGGCTCCCGTGGCCGCCCGGGCAGGCTGAGCCATCCGCCGTCGAGGTCGCTCGCGGCGGCGGGGGTGGCCCTGGTCGCGATCGCGGCGGCTACAGGCGGATGCAAGAAGCCGACCCCGCAGCCGCCGCCCGCCGAGGCCGCGGCCGACGTGATGGTGACCCCCCCCCGGCAAGCGCTGGTGCCCGAATACCTCGAGGTCACGGGCCGAATCGACGCCGAACTCGTGGTCGACATTCGCAGCCGGATCACGGGCTACCTCACGAAGGTGGCGTTTCAGGACGGCCAGTTCGTGACCCAGGGCGATCCGCTCTACGAGATCGACGACCGACCCTCGAAGGCCCGCCTCGCCGAGACCGCCGGCACGATCGAGCGGCTGCTTGGCGAGCAGCGATTTCTGCAGGTGCAGGTCGAACGCTACGAGAAACTGGTCGCCAAGGGGGCGGCGGCCCAGCAGGATTTCGACAGTTACAAGGCGAAGCTCGAGGAGAATGCCGGCGGCTTGGCGACGGCCCGGGCCCAGCACGAGGCAGCCCGGCTGGATGTTGAGTTTTGCTCGATCGCGGCGCCGATCTCCGGACAGATCGGTCGCACGCAGCTGCAGGTGGGCAACCTGATTACGCAGAACACCGCGACCCTGACCACGATCATGTCGATTGATCCGATCTTCGTGTATTTCAACGTCGATGAGCCCACCTTTCTCCGCGTGATGAAGCACGCCCGCGAATCGGGCCGCGGACCGGGCGTCGGGCTCCAGCAAACGGTGGATGTGGGGCTGGTCGACGATGTCGACCGGAGTTATCCCCACCGCTGCCGCGTGGACTTCCTCAACAACCAGGTCGACACCAAGACCGCCACGATCACCATGCGGGGCCGGCTCGACAACCCCTACTCGGCCGATCCGGCCGCCCCCCGCCCGCCGCTGTTTCGCCCGGGCATGTTCGCCCGCGTGCGACTGCCGCTAGGCGACCCCGTCGAGCGGCTGTTCGTGCCAGAGGTGGCGGTCGGCAGCAACCAGGATCGGAAGATCCTCTGGGTCGTCGGTCCCGACGACGTCGTCTCTGCTCGCGAGGTGGCCGTGGGCCAGAAACTCGGCAGTTGGATCGCCGTGGCGGCGAGCGACGCGTCGCGGCCCCTTACCACGGCCGACCGGATCGTGGTCCGCGGCCTGCAGCGGTGCCGAGAGGGCAAGCCAGTCGCGCCGAGCCCTGCTGCCGATGCCATGCTCGACCTGGCAAGTTTCGTCGTGCCGGTTCCGGCTGAGCCGTCGGCGACCCGCCCAGCCGCGGAGGAGCCCGCCCCGCCCCCGCAGCCGGTTGCCACCCCCCCGTCACCACCGGCTGTCGAGCCGCTGCCCGCGCCCGGCGATCCACCGTCGTGATCTCGCGCACCTTTATCCAGCGGCCGATCTTCGCCTCGGTGATCTCGATCGTGATCACGCTGGCGGGTGGCGTGAGCCTGTTGTCACTCCCGATCGCGCTCTTTCCGCCGGTCGCTCCGCCGATCGTGCAGGTGTCTTGTGCGTATCCGGGAGCCAACGCGGCGGTCGTGACCGACACGCTCGCAGCTCCGATCGAACAGCAGGTCAATGGCGTCGACCATCTCCTCTACATGCAGTCGCAGGCGACCAACGACGGCATCTACGTGCTGCAGCTCACCTTCGAAGTGGGCGCCGACCCCAATCTGGCACTCGTGCAGACGCAGAACCGCGTGCAGCTGGCGATGCCGCTCTTGCCCGAGGTCGTGCAGGTTCAGGGCGTGAGCGTCAAGAAACGTTCCCCCGACATCCTGATGACGGTCGATCTGATTTCGCCCGACGGGCGATACGACGACCTGTTCATGAGCAACTATGCCACGGTTCACCTTCGCGATGAGCTGCTCCGCTGCCCCGGGGTGGGCGACATTCTGTTGCTCGGGCAGCGGGACTATTCGCTGCGGATCTGGCTCGATCCAGAGCAGCTCACCGCCCGGGGCCTGACCTCGCAGGACGCCCGCGACGCGATCGCCGCCCAGAACGTTCAGGTGCTCGGGGGCCTCAGCGGCCAATCCCCGGCCGCCGACGGCCAGCAGTTGCAACTGGCGGTTGCCGCCACTGGCCTGCTCTCCACGCCGGAGGAATTCGGCGAGATTGTCTTGCGGGCCGATCTGTCGGTGCCGGGCACACCGCTCGTGCGGCTGCGGGATGTGGCCCGGATCGAACTGGGAGCAGCCGGCTACGACCAGACCTGTCGCTACAACGGCAAACTCGTGGTGGGGCTGGCCGTGTTTCAACTTCCCGACGCCAATGCGCTCGAAACCTCGTGGGCCATCCGGGCGAAGATGGAGGAGTTGGCCACGCGGTTTCCCGCCGGGCTCGAGTACGTGGTCGCCTACGACACGACCCCCTTCATCACCGAGTCGATCGTGGAGGTCGTGAAGACGCTCCGCGACGCGATCCTGCTCGTGGGGCTCGTGGTGCTGCTGTTTCTCCAGAGCTGGCGGGCCACGCTGATTCCGCTCGTGGCGGTGCCGGTGGCGATCGTGGGCACCTTCGCCGCCATGGCGGCCATGGGCTTCAGCCTCAACACGCTGTCGCTGTTCGGGCTCGTGTTGGCGATCGGCATCGTGGTCGACGACGCGATCGTGGTGGTGGAAAACGTGGAGCGTTGGATCGCCAAGGGGCTTCCGCCCCCCGCCGCGGCTGAGCGAGCGATGACCGAGGTCACCGGCCCGGTGATCGGCGTGGCGGCGGTGCTCTCCGCAGTATTCGTGCCCTGCGGCTTCATCGGGGGCGTGACCGGCCTGTTCTTCCGGCAGTTTGCCTTGACCATTGCGGTCTCGACGATTCTCTCGGCGATCAACTCGCTCACGTTGAGCCCGGCACTCGCGGCGCTCTTGCTGCGGCCCCATGGCGCCCCGCCCGATCCTCTGGAGCGGATTCTGGGCTGGGTGCTGGGGCCGGTGTTCTGGGTCTTCAATCGCTGCTTCGACGCCCTCAGCCGAGGCTATGCCTGGGGGCTGGCGGCCGTCGTGCGGCGCGGCCGGCTCGTACTGCTCGCCTATCTGATCCTGGTGTTCTTCACCTGGCGGGTCTTCGCGGTCTATCCGCAGGGCTTCGTGCCGCTGCAGGACCAGGGGTATCTGGTGGCCGACGTGCAATTGCCCGACGGGGCGTCGGTGCAACGCACCAGCGAGGTGCTCGAGCGGGTCGATGCCCTGGCCCACGGCGTGCCCGGAATCTCCGACACGTTCACCGTCGCCGGGATGTCGCTCGTCTACAACGCCAACGCGCCAAACTGGGGGGCGTTGTTTCTCATGCTCGATGAGTACGAGCACCGGCAGACCCCCGAGACCTCGGTCTTCGGCATCATTCG
>JBJOHE010000271.1:0-3984 GCA_046047895.1 Planctomycetota bacterium
TCAATCTCTATCCCTCCGCCGAACTCTCCGGGTCCACGCTCCCTGGCACGAGTTCGGGCGATGCGATCGCGATCCTCGAAACGCTTGCCGCCCAGCCGCCGGCCGGGCAGGGAGTGATCCCGCCGGGCATGGAGATCGCCTGGACGGAGCTGTCGCTTCAGCAGATCCTGGCTGGCAACACGGCCACGATCGTGTTCGCGCTTGGCACGGTGTTCGTGTTTCTCGTGCTCGCCGCCCAGTACGAGAGCTGGGCCTTGCCGGTGGCGATCATCCTGATCGTGCCGATGTGCCTGCTGGCGGCGATCGCCGGGGTCTGGCTGGCCGGCCTCGACAACAACATCTTCACCCAGATCGGCCTGGTGGTGCTGATCGGCCTGGCGGCCAAGAACGCGATCCTGATCGTCGAATTCGCGAAGCAGCGGCAGGACGCCGGGGCTACGGCGGCCGAGGCGGTGCTCGAGGCGGCGAAGCTCCGGCTGCGGCCGATCCTGATGACCTCTCTGGCCTTCATCCTCGGCGTCGTGCCGCTCGTGCTCGGCACCGGCGCCGGGGCCGAGATGCGCCAGGCCCTCGGCACGGCAGTCTTCTCGGGCATGCTCGGCGTGACCGGCTTCGGCATCTTTTTCACGCCGGTCTTTTACTCGCTGGTGATGTGGCTCACCCGGCGGCACGAGTGAAGTGCTCACCGGCGGGACCGCCGCCCTGATGGCCCGAGGGCTGTCGCCCTTTGACGGAGCCCGGCTGGGCGCCTGGCTTCACGGCCGGCGAAAGAAATCGGAGCGGCCGCGACGGAACCCCGGCAGCGGTTCCCCGGCCTTGATGCCCGGCACGTAGTACTCGACATAGCCAAGGTGCATCTCGTCGAAGGTCTGCGGACCCCAGCGGACGGTCTTGGTGGGATCGGGGTTGGCTGGATTGCCGGCGCTGTTGTCGTACCATGCCGTAAACACGAGCCGATCGCCCGCGTGGAGCGGCAGCGGCTCGTAAAAGCGATAGAGCAACTGCCAGTTAAAATCGTACCGCGGGATATCGAGGAGTGTGGTCCGCGTCGCATCGCCGTAGACCACCTCGTAGCGACAGGCCTTGCCCCGCAGGTGCAGATGCGGCAGGAAGCCCATGATCGTGGCGTCGAAGGGAAGCGTGAGTGAGGCCTCCTCGCGATGGTCGGCAGCCCCCGGGGGGATGGAAATGCGGGCGTTTACGATGCCCGCCACGCGAACCTCGTGCTCAGGCGGTTCCTGCGCGTAGATCACCCCTACCCGAGTGCGGTCGGTCGTCGCGGTGCCGTTGGGCGTGTAGTGCATTTGGAACTTCAGCCTGGCACCCTTGGGCAGTCTCTTCGCGAAACCGTCAGGGTAGACGAGCGTGTTCTGCCCCGGCACGTATTCGCCCCAGAATCCGCCCCGTTCCTCAGCCGCGGCATCCCGCGGCCCCCCCGACGCCTCGTCGGCCCCGGCGAGATGAATCAGCGCATGGTGCACGACGTTGCGATCGCCAGGCTGCACCTCGATCGCCCTCACCCAGCGATCTTCGGGCAGATGCGTCTCCACGATTACGGTCTGGTAGGGCATCACACCGCTCGCCTTTACCGTCACGGGCTCGGCAAATTCGAAGACCGCATCGGGCGTCCCGATCTGCCAGCCATCGGGATACCGTCGCGGAGTGGGGGCTTCCGTCGGATCACCCTCGGGCCGGCCACCCTCGATCCAGGTCAGAAGCTCCTGCCGCTCGCCTTGGGCGAGGGAACGGTCATTCGCCCACAGCGTATGAACGCGGCCCGTCTCGGGATCCGCCGGCGTGGAGGCGGCGAACCAAGGGGGCATCGTGCCGCGTTCAATCACCTCCCGCACCATCGCCGCGTGGCCCACCAGATCATCGTAGGTATCGAGGGGGAAGGGGCCCACGCCCCCGTCGCGATGGCACTCGACGCAGTGCCGTGCGACGATCCTCGAGACCCGACCGTGGTAGGTCACGATCGAAGTCGTAGCGGAGGCCTGCGGTGGGTCGATCAAGCAGCCCGGCGCCTCGGTAGCCGACACAAGGGGCCGCTCGCCGGCCCGCATCGCGGCCAGGGCAGCGGTGAGATATCGCTGGCGTGGTGCATCGAGCGAGTAGCCAAAGCCATACTGGTCGTCGATCGCGCCGTGGTAGGCAACCGTGCGATCGGCGTCGAGCACCACGACGTCGGTGGTGCTCGTGGCGCCGACCGTCGCGGCGAGGCGGCCATTTGCATCATGGACGCAGATCGCCCCGTCGCCGAATCGCATCGCAACGGCCCGCATGTCGGCTTGCTTGTCGGTTGCCAGCGGGTTGACCACAAGCCAGGCGATTCCTTCGCCGGACGACGCAACCAGTTCCTCGAGCGTCGGCAGGTATTTTCGGCTCAGTGGACAGCTCGTACTCGTCATCGCGATGACGACGATCCGGCCGTTGGCGATCGTGGCCAGCGACTGCGGCGTGCCATCGACCTCCGTGAACACGACGTCGGCGATGCGGCGGCCGATGCCGTGATCACCCGGTCGCACGGGTTTCGGCCCCTCACGCACAAACCCCGTCCGCGGAGCGACCGCGGCGGATGCCGCGGCGGAAGGTGCCGACCCCTGAGTCGATTCGTCGTCCCCGCGACCACGAAGATTCCTGATCGCTCCCTGACGGACTGCGTCCACCGCCTCAGGCTTCGTGATCGCACCGTCACCGTCGAGGTCGAGCCGCCGAAAAAGGGCGGCCGCCGGCAGTTCCTCGGGCGTGACCCTCGCGTCGCCGTTCCTGTCGAGCTGATCGAATCGCTGCTGCAGCATCTGTTGGGCGACGACCTGCTGGGCGACTGCGCAGCCGCAGGCGACGACGAGCAGCCCGCGAAGGCCGACGAACAGCCGCGCGGGGATGGGGATAGCGAGCATCGCGACGTTCCGACGGCGGCCTGAAACCGGGCCGCGGGGTAAGCATGCGGCGTGGTTGCGCCTGCCCTCAGGCAGATGTATATTGAACGCCATCGAACGACAAAAGTTTCCGTCTCCAGGGCACCTTCACGCCGAGGTCGTAGGCCAGACTCGACTCGGCCACCTCGACGATCAGGAGCGTGTCGGCCGGTCCCGGATGGGCAGCGGCATAAAAATCGGATCGAGGCTTGACGAGGGCGATGTCCGGTTGCGGCTCGCTCGTGAGTCGGTGCCGCATGACCAGTTCGCTCGGCATAGTGGCCACTGTCAGACCTCCCTCGCAATCGGGCCGCCCGGCCTTCCGGTCGCCAGTCGTGAAACCAGCTCGCCCGATCGTCCACCGTCGAGTGTATCGGCGAAACACAGGACACGTGCCAGGAGAGCTCGCCGGCCATCGGAATTGGAAGCCCGGCCCATCGGGGGCTCGCACGGAGTTTGCAGCTGGCGGCCCGCTGGAGCGTGTCGCCAAAAGAAGCCACCCAAGGCGGGACGGAACCCGCTCTGGGAAACGCCTTCTGGAACCCGCAAGCGGGGGCACACAGCTCACACGCCGCTCGTCAGCTGGCTCATGGCCGCTGAAGTGCCGTCGGCACCGCTACCCCTCCGCGGCCTTGATCGCCTTCATCTGCGCGGCCTCGGGCTCGAGCTGCTTGTAGAAGGCATCGAGCGGATAGCAGCCGCTCCGGAGGCCGTTGCGGGGAGCGGTTGTGCAGTCGCTGAAGGTGCGGCAGATTCGGCCGCGAGCAAGCGACTGGCCTGCGAGCAGGTCGGCCGGCAATTCCGGATAGGAAAGCACCATCCGACCGAGCCCCACGATGTCGATCCAGCCGCTGCGGACCGCCGCCTGGGCCGCGTGGGGGAGAAACTCCTGGAGGTAGGTGTAGCCCGAGCCCACGAGCACGAGCCCCGGCACCGCCTGCTTGGCCTCCCGGGCCGCATCGATCTGCCGCCAGACGCCCGCAAGCGGATCTTCCGGGGGCGGATAGCCATCGGACGGCGGAAACGACGCCGGTCGCACGACATGCGGATTGGAGTAGGGGCAGCC
>JBJOHE010000272.1:0-9703 GCA_046047895.1 Planctomycetota bacterium
GTGATCGTGGGCCGCAGCGACATCGTGGGCAAACCGCTGGCCCTCTTGCTCTCGGCCAAGGCCCCCTCCACGGCAGCCCCGCCGGCCCGGCATGGCTGCGATGCCACCGTCACGATCTGCCACAGCCGGTCCGCCGACCTCGCGGCGATCACGCGACAGGCCGACATCCTCGTGGCGGCGGTGGGCCGGCCGAAGATGATCACGGCCGAGATGGTGAAGCCCGGGGCGGCGGTGATCGACGTGGGCATCAACCGCGTCGATGGCCGGCTCGTGGGCGACGTCGATTTCGAGGCGGTCCGCGATGTGGCCGGCCAGATCACTCCCGTCCCCGGCGGCGTGGGTCCGTTGACCGTGGCGATGCTGCTGGCCAACACGCTCCTGGCCGCCGAACTCCGCGGCCGAAACGGCCAGGCCTAATGCCGGGCGGTATCGGGAGGCAACCTCAGGCGTGAAGCGGCCCGCATCGGGCAGGCTGCAAGCCTGCCCCCACGGGCGGATGAGGTCACATGCCCATCACGAAAGGGCTGTTTGGTGAGAAGACCAGTGGCCGCAAGCTTGCAAGCCTGCCCCCACGGGCGGATGAGGTCACATGCCCC
This sequence comes from Planctomycetota bacterium, assembly GCA_046047895.1. Lineage (GTDB taxonomy): Bacteria > Planctomycetota > Planctomycetia > Pirellulales > UBA1268 > QWPN01. The sequence goes on from JBJOHE010000272.1 coordinate 597, forward strand.
TCACGAAAGGGCTGTTTGGCGAGAAGACCCGTGGCCGCAGGCTTGCAGCCTGCGGAATCCGCGCGGTGTCACTCAAGCGGGTTGGAACGGTTCACGAGCGGCCAGGTGATCCGCTCGCCCGTGAGGGCCGAAGCGTAGACCGCAGCCGTCATCTCCACGACGGTGCGGCCGGCATACATGCCCGTCTCCGGCTCGCGATCGGTCAGGATCGCATCGACGAGGTCGACCGCGGCCCGGCGGCCCCAGGCCACGCGGGCCGCGGCTCGATCGACATCGGCGGGCGGCTCGGCCTCGAGGCCGCCGGGCCCGATCGGCTTCCAGGGGTAGTCCTTGTCGGTTCGCCAGAGCGGCGCCTCCCGCAGCCAGGCCTGGGGCACCCAGTCGGGCCGAATGTGGATCGCCCCCTTGCTGCCGGCCACGGTCAGGCCGAAGGCAGGCTGCTTGAGACCGGCGTCGCGGGTGCTGGCAAAGAAACCCACCGGGCCGTCGGCCAGGCCGAACATCGCGGTGATCGAGTCACCGGCGACGAGGCCGATGCCCTCCGGGCCGTCCGTCGCGTCGGCCTTCGTGATCGGCCGACCGCCTGCGGTGACCGTGGCCTGGCACCACTTCGGCTCGCCACCGAGGTCGGCCATCAGGTCGAGCACGTGGCTGCCGAGCACCCAGAGATCCTCGCCGCCGCCGCGGTGGTCCTCCTTGCCGCGGGCCCGGATCTCGAGCACCTGCCCGATCCGGCCCGCTTCGATCAGATCGCGGGCCATGCCGTAGGAGGCCGCATGGCGATTCACAAAAGCGAGCGAGAGCTTCGTGCCTGCCTTCACGCAGGCGGCGATCACCGCGTCGGCCTCAGCGGGCGTGCGGACAAAGGGCTTCTCCATGAAGATTCCCTTCGCGCCGGCCTCCGCGGCCGCGATCGCCATCTCGGCGTGGCAATCGATGTGTCGCATGCAGATTGCCACGATGTCGGGCTGCACGGCGGCGAGCATCTGCCGCCAGTCGGCGAAGGCCGCCTCGCCCGCGAGGCCGTGCCGCTCGGCAGTCGCGGCGAGCCCAGCCGCGTCATCGTCGGCCGCCGCCACGACCTCCGCCACCTCGATCTCCCGCCAGAGTTCGTCGATGGCGTGGCCCCAGTCCCCTCGGCCCGTCCGCCCGATCACTGCCACCCGCTGCAGGCCGTCTGCCATGCGTCGCTCCTCGCTCGGAATTCCAAGGTTTCGCCAGGCTTTCATCCTATCGGGTACAAGGGCGTTCCATGGCACACGACCACCACCACGGCCCTGGCTGCCACGCCCACGGGCTCGCCGCGGGCCACTTCGACCGGGCGATGGCGCTCGGCGTCGGGCTGAACCTCGCGTTTGTGGCGATCGAGGCCGGGACTGGCTTCTGGGCCGGCTCGCTCGCGCTCCTCGCCGACGCGGGCCACAACGCCGGCGACGTGCTCGGCCTGCTGCTCGCCTGGGGGGCCGACTGGCTGGCCCGCCGCCCGCCGTCGCGGCGGTTCACCTGGGGCTTCCGCCGCGGCACGATCTACGCGGCCCTCGGCAACGCCGTGCTCCTGCTGGTGGCCTGCGGCGGGATTCTCTGGGAGGCCTGGCACAGGCTGTGGGAGCCGACGCCGGTGGCCGGGCTGACGGTGATCGCCGTCGCGGCCGTGGGTGTGGTGATCAACACACTCACCGCCCTGCTTTTCATCCGCGGCCACGGCGACGCCAACGTCCGCGGCGCGTACCTCCACATGGCGGCCGACGCTGCCGTGTCGGCGGGGGTGGTGGTGGCTGGCCTGGCGATCGCCGCCACTGGACTGGCCTGGATCGACCCGGCCGTGAGCATCCTGATCGCGGTGGTGATCATCGGCAGCACCTGGGGATTGTTCCGAGAGAGCCTCGATCTGGCGCTCGACGCCGTGCCCCGGGGCTTTCCGGCGGAGGCGGCCGAGGCGGCCCTGGCGGCGATTCCGGGCGTGGCCGAGGTCCACGATCTCCACGTCTGGGGCGCGAGCACCAAGGAAACCTCGCTCACGGCCCATCTCGTGGTGGCCGACGGGGCCGACCGCGACGCCGTGCTTGCGGCGGCGACGGAGCTTGCGCGAGACACCTACGCGGTGGCCCACGTCACCCTCCAGCTCGAAAGCCCACGGGCCGGCGAGCACTGCCGACAACGCCCCGGCGACGTGCTGTAAGAAAGGGTTGGAAAAAAAGCCATGCCCGGGGAAAGGTCCCGCGGCAGCATCCGTGCTGGGGGGCCCCGTTCCGTGGTTATTCAGTTTCCTGGGAAAGGATGATTCCGGCAGGAGTTAACCGTTTCCTCTCACCCGGGCATGGCAGTTTCTCGAGCGGGCGGCAGGCCCGCGGCGGTCAGGCGGTCAATTCGTCGATCCGTTGGCGGAAGGCCGGCATCTCGGCGGTCACGAAGGCGTTCCAGGCGGCGGGCTGCCAAAGCTCCACGCACACAGCCGCCCCCACCACCATCACGTCGCCCCCCGGCTCCACGCCGAGGAAGTCGCGAAAGCCCTCGGGGATCACGAGCCGGCCGCGGCCAGCCAGCGAGACGGTCGCCTGCCGGGTGGAAAGCAGCCGGCCGAGATCCTGCAGCTGCCCCACCCGCTGGGTGAGCAGCCCGGCCTGGAGCTTTGAGCGGATCACCTCGACGGCCGCGTCGAGCCGGGGCTTCCAGGTGGCGGCCGACCAGAGCGAGAGACAGCCGGCCCGCTCCTTTGCCAGCACAAGCTTCCCCCCGGCGGCGAGCAGCGGTTCGAGCAGCTCCGGCGGCACGGCAAGCCGAAACCGCTCGTCGAGCGTTCGGGGAAACTCGCCGATGAGCAAATCCGCTGTCGAGGCCATCTGGTGTCGCGACTGTCACAGTGCCCCCGCTCCGCGGGATCAGGAAGCCAGCCCGAGTCCTTTCGGGCTATCAACCCACAGATTTTTCGATTTCAAATGCCTTGTTGGGCGTCAAACCCACGGAGCAGCAGTGTACCTGTCGCTACGCGGCCCGCAAGCCGGCGGCCCGGGGGCGCCAGGCCCCGGTTTCGCCGGGGGAAGCCGCCAACCGCCACCGCCCGGGGCTCCGCCTGCTACACTGCGGGGCTTTCCGGGGCGGCCCGAGCCCGCCCGGGCAAAGCCCCGCCAGGAATCCGCCGACGTGCCCAGCAAGCCCGCGTCCGTTAAGGCCCAAGAGAAGGCGATCCACAAGGCCGACACCCTGATCGAGGCTCTCGGCTGGATCCGCAAGTTCCGCGACACGACCACCGTCATCAAGCTCGGTGGGAGCGTGCTGGAGCACCCCGACGCCCTCCGGCACCTGCTGCTCGACATCGTGTTCATGACCACCCTCGGCATGCGGGTGATCGTGATCCACGGCGGCGGCAAGGCGATCAGCCGGGCGATGGATGAGGCCGGCATCGAGCCGCGGTTTGTCCAGGGCCGCCGCTTCACCGACGAGGCCACGCTCGCCATCGTCGAGCGGGTCTTGGCCACGGAGCTCAACCACGAACTGGTCGCCAAGCTCGAGGAGTATGGCGGTCGAGCGATGTCGCTCAATTTCCTGTCCACCAACGTGCTCTTCGGCGAGCGGCTCACGCTCGACGGTCCCGACGGCGAACCGCTCGACCTCGGCCATGTGGGGGAGGTCACCCGCGTGGATCGCCTGACCATCGACAACCTCGCCTATGCCGGTCAGGTGCCTGTGATTCCTTCGATGGCGGTCGGCCCCGACGGCCACAAGCTCAACGTCAACGCCGACACAGCCGCCACGGCCGTGGCCGCCGCGCTCGGGGCCGACAAGCTCGTGGTGCTCTCCGACATCCCCGGCGTGCTCCGCGACATGGGCGATCCCGAGAGCCTGATCCACTCGCTCTCGGCCTCCGAGGCCCGCCGGCTGATCGCCGACGGTACGATCGCCGGCGGCATGATCCCGAAGATCGAGGGCTGCCTCGACACGCTCGCCCGGGGCGTGGGCAAGATCCACATCATCGACGGCCGGCTGCGGCATTCGCTCCTGCTCGAGATCTACACCACCAGCGGTGTCGGCACGGAGATCGTGCGCGACTCCGTTCCGGCCACTGCAGCTTCCCCGGCGGTCGCCGCCGTCGCCCGCTGATCCACCCGGAGGACCCACTCCCATGGCCACGCTCGAATCACCGGCCGCCATCGGCCCCGCCACCCAGGGTGTGATCGACACCTTCGCCCGCTACGTCGTGCCCAACTACCGGCGGTTTCCCATCTGTCTCACCCGCGGCGAGGGCTCGCGGGTGTGGGATGCCGAAGGGGGCGAATACCTCGACCTCTTTCCCGGCTGGGGCTGCAATCTGCTGGGACATTGCCCGGGCCCCGTCGTGCAGGCGGTGCAGGAGCAGGTGGCGAAGCTGATCCATGTGCCCAACTCCTGGTACATCGAGCCGCAGGGAGAGTGGGCGAAGCTGCTCTCGGAGCGTTCCTTCGGCGGCCAGGCCTTCTTCTGCAATTCGGGCACCGAGGCCAACGAGGCGGCGATCAAGCTCGTCCGGCTGCGGACCAACGGCGAACGGTACAAGATCATCACCTTCCAGGGCGGCTTCCACGGCCGCACGATGGGCAGCGTGACGGCCACCGCCCAGCCGAAGTACCACGACGGCCTCGGGCCGATGCTCGCGGGCTTTCAATATGCTCCCCACGGCGACCTCGAGGCCGTGGAGAAGCTGATCGACGACCGCACCGGCGGGATCCTCGTCGAACCGATCCTCGGCGAGGGGGGCGTGGTGCCCGCGCCCGAAGGCTTCCTCCAGGGCCTGCGGCGGATCTGCGACGAGCGTGATCTGCTGCTCGTGTTCGACGAGGTGCAATGCGGCTGCGGTCGCACCGGTCACTGGTTCGGCTACCAGCACTTCGGCGTGGTGCCCGACGTGATGACGCTCGCCAAGAGCCTCTGCGCCGGCATCGCCGGCGGGGCGATGCTCACCACGGCCGACCTCGCCAAGCACCTCCGGCCCGGCATGCATGCCTCAACCTTCGGCGGCAATCCGATCGCGGCGGCGGCCGGCATCGCGGCGATTCGGATGATCGAGGAGCAGGGCCTGCTCGCCCATGTGGAGCGGACGGCCGGCCTCTTCCGGGAGCGGCTCGAGGCCCTGCGGGAGCGATGCGACGCCGTGCGGGCGGTGCGGGTGATCGGGATGATGATCGGCGTGGAGCTGGCCTTCGACGGGTCGAGCGTGGTGCAGGCCTGCCTCGACCGCAAGCTGCTCGTGAACTGCACCCAGGGCAACGTGATCCGGCTCCTGCCGGCGATGAATCTCACGGCCGCCGAGGTTGAGGATGGCTGCGACCGGCTGGCCGACGCCATCCTCGAGGTGGCGGCGGGGCAGTGAGCGGAAGAGAGGAGCGGGCCATGCGTCACCTGATCGTCCCCGAAGACCTGTCGGCCGCCGAGGTCGAGGCTGTCTTCGCCGTGTCGCGAGACCTCCAAGAGAAGTTCGCGGCCGGTCGGCGGGATGCGCTGCTTCCGGGCAGGGTGCTGGCGCTCGTGTTTGAGAAGCCGAGCCTGCGGACGCGGGTGAGCTTTCAGGCGGCGATGACCCACCTCGGCGGCGCGAGCCTGTTTCTGGGGGAAGACTCCGGCTTCGCCTCCTCGCGGGAAAGCATCGCCGACTTCGGGAGGGTGCTCGGCGGCTATGTCGACGCGATCGTCTGCCGCTCCAAGTCGCACGACACAATCTGCCAGCTGGCCGAGGTGGCGGGGGTGCCGGTGATCAACGGCCTCTCCGACCAGTCGCATCCCTGCCAGGCGCTGGCCGACATCTACACGCTCCGGCAGCATGTGGGCCGCGTGAAGGGCCTCACGCTCGCCTTCGTCGGCGACGGCAACAACGTCGCCCGCTCGCTGGCGGTGCTCTGCGGCATCCTCGGGATGCGGTTCGTACTGGCAGCCCCGCGGGAGTACCAATTCGACGCCGGCTTCCGCGAGCACCTCCGGGCGATCCTGCCGGAGGCTGAGATCGAGGAGACGACCGACCCGGTCGCGGCGGTCACCGGTGCAGCGGCCGTCTACACCGATGTCTGGGCCAGCATGGGCCAGGAAAAGGAGCGGGCCGCGCGGCAACAGGCCTTCTCCGCCTACCAGGTGAACGAGGCCCTGATGGCCCACTGCCCCGACGCCGTCTTCATGCACTGCCTCCCGGCCCGCCGCGGCGAGGAGGTCACTGACGGCGTGATCGACGGCCCGCAGAGCGTGATCCTGGCCCAGGCAGCCAACCGGATGCACGTGCAAAAGGGCCTTCTCGCCTGGCTCCTCGGCCACGCCTGAGCGTGAGCCGACGAGCGACCGGAAACCAGACCGAACCGGAGAAGACCCCTGGCCGCAGGCTTGCAGCCTGCGGATGCCGCGTGGCAGGTTCAGCGGCTCTCCGGCCCTGAACCTGTCGCCTTCGGCTGACCGCCTGAGGCCTGCTTCGGGTCGAGCGTGATCGACGAGGAGTTGATGCAATACCGCAGTCCCGTCGGCGGCGGGCCATCGTTGAAGACGTGGCCGAGGTGGGCGCCGCACCGGCGGCAAGTCACCTCCGTCCGCACGCCGTAGCCGGGCATCCGCTCGAGCGAGCGATCCTCGTGCTCGGCGATCGTCTGGCCCTTCACTCCGTCGATCGGCGCCGTGAAGCTCGGCCAGCCGCAGCCACTGTGAAACTTCTCGTCGGAGCGAAACAGCGGCTCGCCGCAGCAGATGCAGCGGTAGGTGCCCGGGGTGTCGGTGTCTGTGTACTCACCGGTGAACGCCCGGTCGGTGCCCTTCTGGCGGGTCACGAGAAACTGCTGGGGCGTAAGCCGGGCCCGCCATTCCGCCAGGCTCTTGGGGATCTCGTCGTCGGGCACGCGGCCGGCGAGGGCTGGGTTCTGCGCGGGCTGGTTCGACTGGTTCGACATGGGCATCGGTCCCCGGGGCTGTTGAGAGGCTCGCTGCGGCGGGGCGGCGACGGCGATGCCGCATCCCGCGACCGACAACATGAGGAATTGCAGCGGTTTCATGATCCTCTACTCCTTCGAGCAATCCGCTGGCGGCGGCCTATCGGCCCTTTGGGTCGGGCAGCGTCTGCGGGGCGTAGGCGTGATCGCGTTTCCGCACCACCTCCGCCTTCACGATTGTAGACGGCTCGATCCCCGGAACAGGCTGCCCCTGGCCATCCTGGGTGCGGGCGATCTTGGCGAGCACGTCGTCGCCCTCGATCACGCGGCCAAACACCGTGTGCTTGCCGTCGAGGTGTTCCGTGGGCCGGAAGGTGAGAAAGAATTGGGAGCCGCCCGTGTCTTTGCCGGCGTGGGCCATCGAGAGGGTGCCGCGGAAGTGGAGCCGGGCCCCGGGCTCACCACACTCGCAGGCGATCGCGTAGCCGGGGCCACCGCTGCCGGTGCCGGTGGGGTCGCCCCCTTGGGCCATGAAGCCGGGGATCACCCGATGAAACGGCGTTGTGTCGTAGAACCCCTTCTCCACGAGGCTGATGAAGTTGGCCACGGTGTTCGGAGCCTCGTTTTCATAGAGTTCCACCACCAGGTCACCGGCCGAGGTCGAGATCTTCACGCGGGGCAGGTCGTCGGCTTGGGCCTCGGCTTCCCGCTTGGCCAATTCGGCGGCCACCTTCGGCCGGTCGCGGTCGATCGTGGCCCGCAGTTGCTCCACCCGCCGCTTGTCGGCCCCGGCGGCAGACGCCTTGTCGAGCCAGCCGTCGGCCTCGTCGAGCCGCGAAAGGATGATCGCGGCACTCGCAGCGAGCAGGCCCGAGTCGCCGTCGGTGGCATTGGCGGCGTCGAGCGAGGCGGCGAGGGCGAGCAGCTTCTCGGGGTCGTCCGTCTCGAGCGAGCCGGCCATCACGGCCAGGGCTATCTCTCGAGCGTCGTCGTTCTTCGGGTCGGCCCGGAGCAGGGCGATCGCCGCGGCCTCGAGGCGGGCGCCAGCGGCCTCGGCCACCTGTTTCGTGGCTTCAAACTTGGCCTCGAGAGCCGGCTTGTCGGCCTTGGGCTGCTGGTATTGGGCCTGGAGCACAGTGAGATCAGCCATCAGCTTCTTCACATGGCCAAGCGCCTCGTCGAACTCGGCCTGCGGATCGGCCGCCGTGGCCGCCTGACGGGCAATCCCGGCCGGCGGCAGAGCCGCCCCGCCGATCAGGATCGCCAGCACGAGCCCCGAAACCTGCCCGACCGGCCGCACCACACACCTCTTCATGAATGGCTCCTTCCAAATGCTCGATGCCGAATCCCGGGCTACGATAACAGGTTTCACCTGCTTTCCCGGAGCCCGATTCATGGCCCGTCGCCCCCGCCCAGCGGCCCCCGTCCCCGAGGCTGCCGAACCCCCGCGGATCATCGGCGGCGACCTCCGCGGCCGCCGGCTGGCCCACCGGCCGGGCGGGCCCACGCGGCCAATGAAAGACCGGGTGCGAGAGACGCTCTTCGACCTCCTGGGCACGCGGGTGAAGGGGGCGGTGGCGATCGACCTCTTCGCCGGCACCGGCGCCCTAGGCTTCGAGGCGGTCAGCCGCGGGGCGGTCCGAGGCGTCTTCGTCGAGCGGCATTTTCCCACCGCCGACGTGCTGCGGCGGTCGGCCCGCGAACTGGGTCTGGCCGAGCGGTGCGAGGTGCTCGCCGGCGACGCCCTTGTGTGGCCGCGGCGGATGCCGGACCTGCCCCGCGACGGGCGCTGGATCGTGTTCGTGTCGCCTCCCTGGCAGCTGTTCGTCGACCGGCCGGCCGATCTGGGGGAACTCGTCGCGACCCTGATCGCCGCAGCACCGGCGGAGAGCGTGGTGGTGGTCGAGGCCGATGAGCGATTCGATCCCGGGCTGCTACCAAACGCCGCAGCCTGGGAGAGCCGGTCCATCGCCCCAGCCGTGCTGCACTTTCACGGTCGTCTGGTATCCTAAATAAGTCGGGGCGGACGGTCCCGCGGGCGGTTCGGGCTGCGGAATTCGCGGCGGCCGGCGGCCGATCTGGGTGGACTCAGACGATCCGGTCAGACCAAGGTGAACAGGTGGGAATGGACATCGTCAATCATCGCGACACCGTTCCCTTCACAACCGTCGACGGTTCGACGATCCCGAACTCATGGCCCATCGGAATTCCTGCATCCGTCAGCAGAGCCTGGCC
>JBJOHE010000273.1:0-3590 GCA_046047895.1 Planctomycetota bacterium
GCCTCAGCGGCCCGACACCTCGACCACTTCGAAGGTCGAATGAGCCTCCTGAAAATGTGAGCCGTTTTCCACCAGCCGGTCGGGTGTGGAGGGCGGTCAACGAATGGGCGGTCGCCACAAACCCGGTCGTAGCCGAGGGTTTGGGCAATTCCCGCCGAGGTTCAGCCCCGTCTGCGGGATTTGCCGCTCACCTCGCTCACGCTCTCGTGGTCAAAGAGGGTGGGGGCTCCATCCGGTGCGAGATAGACCGCCACGCCCGCCCGCACCACGAGCGCTTCGGGGTGATCGACCTGGATGCTCTCGCCGCTGAAGAACCGCACGGCAAACGGCTGGAACGGAGCCTGCCGCCGGAGGGCGGAGAGCGTGCGGTCAAAGTGATCGCGTTCCATCATCGTGCTCCGTCTGCCCCGTTCGATTATGGGTGCTCGCCGGTCTCAAGCGTCGGAGGATTCCCGCGTCGGTTAGCCGCTGGCATTCCCGAATCCACGATACCCGAACGTGAACGCCCGTACAAACCCCAGGCTCTCACATCGGCGTCTTGAATCCCATCGCCCGCATCACGCACCACCCCTTCACGCCCTCGAAGATCGCGAAGGCCCCGCCGAGGATCGTGCCGATGCCAGCCCACAGGCCCCAGGGGGCGGCCGAGCCCATCTGCCAGGCGGCGATCAGGCCCGCGCCGATGATCGCGGTGAGGATGCCGGTGATGATCCGGGCCAGCCGGCCGCGGTTGTCGATGTTGCATTGCATGGTGTTGCAGACCTCCGTTGGGAGCGGGCCGATCGCGACCCAGCATTCGGCCTCCATGATAGTCCGACCGCACATCCTGGGACCGGCCGCTCAGACCGCCGCTTCCGCTTCGTTGAAGACCCGCTCGAACTCGGCCCGGGTGCGGGCGGTCACAGCCTGCACTTCCTGCACGAGTTCGTCGGGCCGGTCGTAGCCAAGCAGGTGGGCGAGCTTCCGCTGGCCGTCGGGGTCGGCCGGGAAGTCGTGGCGGTCGGCCGCATCGAGGAGCCGAAGCCGGCCCTCGATCGATCGCAGCATCCGGTAGGCCCGTTCCAAAAACTCCCGCCGCTCATCAGAAAGGAGGCCCTCCGCATGCAGGGCCACGAGCCCGGCGAGGGTTTCGGTTGTGCGAACCTCGGCCACCCGGCCGCCGTGCACGAGTTGGAGCATCTGCACGATGAACTCGATGTCGACCACGCCTCCGGGGCCACGCTTGAGATTCGACCGCTTCGCCCCCTCCTCCATCCGATACCGCATCTGCCGGATGCTCTCGATCTCGGCCACCGACCAGTCGCGGCCCACCGTGGCCGCCTCAATGATCCGAGCGGCTTCGGCCGCTGCGGCCGGGGACCCCACCACCACCCGCGCCTTGAGCAGGGCCTGCCGTTCCCAGACCGCGGCCGGACCGTCGGCGGCGAAGTAGCGGGCAAACTCGGCGAGCGACGTGGCTGGTGGTCCGCTCCGCCCCGCCGGCCGGAGCCGCGAATCCATCTCGTAGAGCCGGCCCTGGGGCCCAAACTCGTTGGAGACTCGCATCGTCTTCTGGGCCAGCTCACCGAAGAAGTGGGCGTTGGTCGTGCCGGCCGCCGAGCGGCGCCTGGGCACCACGAGTCCGTCATGGTCGTAGAGAAACACGACGTCGACGTCGCTGGCGTAGTTCATCTCGCGGCCGCCGAATTTTCCCATCGCCAGCACGAGCGGCCCGGCCGGCTCGGCCGCGATGCTTCCGGCTGTCTCGCCGGCCCGTGGTTCTCCCAGCCGCTCGACGAGTCGGCCATGTTCGATCGCCACGATCCGCCGCACGAGCGTCTCAGCGATTGCCGACAGCCCGCGGGTGGTCGTCTCGGCATCCTGCCGGCCCAGGATGTCGCGGACGCCCACTCGCAAGAGTTGCGAGGCCTTGAAGGCGTGGAGGATCGGCTGCACCTCGACCGCCCCCTGGCAGAGTTCGCCAAGCTCCCGCTCGAGGTCGGCGAAGCTTGGCAGCCGCTCGATCAAGAGGCTGTCGAGCAGTTCGTCGATCATGCCCGGGTTGGTGATCAAGAGCCGGGCCAGGAACGGGCTCGACGCGCAGAGCCGAACGGTCAGCTCAAGCGACGGCGGATTGAAGCTGAAGAGTTCCCAGAGCACACCCTTGCCGCCGAGCGAGTCGGCGACGCTGCCGAGCGTGGTGAGCGTGGCGTCGGGATCGGGCGTCTTGCCCACGGCGGCGAGCAGCCGCGGCGCGATCGCTGCGAGAAAATGCCGGCAGCGGCGGGTCGAGAGAAACCGCACCCGTTCCTCGCCCAGGGATCCTAGCGCCCGGTGGGCGGCGGCCAGATCGCGAAACCCGTGGCGGCCGAGCACCGCGCGGACGGTGTCAGGGCTCGGATCTGGATCGAGCACGAGATCCACTTCGGGCTCCGGCGGCGCGTCGTCGGGAAAGGCGTCGTGGAGCAAATGGTCGAGGATCCGCCGGTTGACGTCGGCGGCCTCGGCGAGGTCCCGGCGGAGTCGATCGCAGGCCGCGGGGCCGGTGCCGTAGCCGCAGCGGGCGGCGAGCCGGGCGGCTTCAAGATCGTCCCGCGGCACGACATGGGTCTGCCGGTCGTAGAGCACCTGAAGGCGATGCTCGACCGTCCGCAGCAGCGTGTAGGTTCGCTCAAGGATCTCCCGCTCCTGGTCGGTCAGGCTGCCGGCGGCCGTGAGCCGCCGGATCGCCTCGAGCGTGTTCGTGGTGCGGACTTCAGGCGTGTCGCCGCCGGCGAGCAGCTGGAGGAACTGGATCGTGAACTCCACGTCGCGGATCCCGCCCCGGCCTTCTTTCACGTTCGTGTCGTCGGTGCCGGCCTGGATCGCCCGCCGCTCGATCCGTCGCTTGAGCGCCTTGATGCCGCTGATGTCGGCGCGGGTGAGCCAGCGGCTGTACACCCAGGGCTCGAGGTCGGCGATCAGCCGCTCGCCCAGGGCCTGATCGCCCGCGATGCAGCGGGCCTTCACCCAGGCCTGTCGCTCCCAGGTTCGCCCCTGCCCGTCGAAGTACTGGAGCATCGCCTCCCGGGAGAGCGAGGCCGCCCCGGCCGCGCCGTGGGGCCGCAGCCGGAGATCGACGCGATGGCCGGCTCCATGGCCTGAAGGCGCGGAGACGAGTCGCACCGTCTCCTGGACCACACGGTCGAAAAACTCCTGGTTCGTGCAGGGACGCTGGCCCGTCACCCGGCCGTCGGCTGAGTGGACGAAGACCAGGTCGATGTCGCTCGAATAATTCAGTTCGCCGCCGCCGAGTTTGCCCAGCGCGATCGCGGCAATCGTGGCTGGACTCCCGTCGGGCCCGCGGGGAGTGCCCCGCTGCCGTCCCACGATCGCCATGGCCGTGCCAAGAGCCGCCTCGACCACGCAGTCGGCCAGGTGGGAGAGCTGGGCGGTGACGATTTCGAGCCGATTCTTGGCCACGATGTCGCCGTAGGCGATTCGCAGCGTTTGCCGTCGCTTGAATCGCCGGAGCGCCGCGAGCACGCCCTCGGGATCGGCGCTGCCGCCGATTTCGGCGGCGAGCGTGGCGGCGAGCGCCTCCTTCTTTTCAGGCCGCCCGCGGCCCACCC
>JBJOHE010000274.1:0-3836 GCA_046047895.1 Planctomycetota bacterium
CCTGGCGACCGGGTCGACCGACATCGTGATCAGCTCGGCCGTGGCTCCTGGCGAGGTGACGATCAACAACGAGACGCTCACCTACTCGTTCTCCGGGGCGGGGGCGATCGCTGGCACCGGGACTCTGACGAAGGCCGGAGCCGGCACCGCGACGATCAACACGGCCAACACCTACACCGGCGCGACCGTCATCTCCGGCGGCACGTTGGCGATTTCCACGATCGGCAACGTCGGGCAGGCCAGCAACCTCGGTGCGGGCTCCGCCGGCACCGGGAGCCTCGTCTTCAATGGCGGCACCCTCTCCTACACCGGCGTGGCCGTGACCACCGACCGGGGCTACTCGGTCACAGGGGGCGACAGCGTGTTTGACGTTCAGGCTGACGTGACCATGAGCGGTGGCGTAGCCTCGAGCGCTGGAAATTTCGAGAAGTCGGGGGCGGCCACGCTCGCGCTCACCGGGGCCTCGAATCAGCTCAGCAGCGGGCTCTTTCAGGTGACGAATGGCACGCTCGCCTTGACCGGAGCCGGGCCGGCCGTGGATAGCCAGGTCAATCGCGCAGGCGGGGACATGTTCATCGGGACAAATCCTGACTACGGGGCCAACTTGAATGTGTCGAATGCGACGCTCAACGTCGGCGGCTGGCTGGTCGTGGGCCGGGGGGACGGCTTCCTCGGCAACACGTCGACCATGACGCTCACCAATGCGTCGGTCTCGTCTTCGTCGGGCTTCTCCATGGGCTACGACAATGGCGTGGCCGGCTATCTGGCCAACCAGGTGGCCACGGTCACTGACAGCACGCTCTCGAGCAACGGCGACACGAACATTGCCGAGAGCGGTGGGGCGACTGCGAGCCTGACGCTCTCGGGCACGTCGGTGATGACCTCGAAGAACCGGACCTACATCGGACGCTACCCGTTTTCGACCGGCACTCTGACGGTGGAGGGGGATTCCTCCTTCACGACCGGCGGCTGGCTCGGCGTGGGCGGCGAGGGCACGGGCACGCTGATCGTGCGAGACAACGCCACCTTCACCGCCAATGGCGATTTCAACGTGGCCGACATCGCGGCCGGCATCGGCACCTTCGAGATGTCGGGCAACGCTGTCGTGAGCGGCACCCGGACCTACGTCGGCAAGGGCGTGGGCTCCGTGGGTACCGTCACGATCAATGGCGGCACTTTCACCGGCGGCAACACCGACGTCTTCCAGATCGGGCAGAACGGCACCGGCACCTGGAACCAAGTCGGCGGCACGACGAACGCGTCAGGCTGGGTGTCGATCGGCCGGGTCGTGGGCGGCCTCGGCACGCTGACCGTGGACGGTGGCAGCTTCAATCAGACAACGGCCGACCGGCAGCTGCTCGTGGGTGAAGAGGGCACCGGCACCCTCACGATCAACGGCGGCGAGGTGAATGCTGCCGGTATCGGAGGCGTCGCGGTCGGCTGGCTTGCGACGGGCTACGGCACCGTGAACCTCAACGGAGGCACGCTCACCGCCCGGCGGGTGCAGGCAGGTACGACCGGAGGCGTCTCGGAATTCAACTTCAACGGCGGTGTGCTCAAAGCTGGCGAGAATGCCAACGGAGCTGCGTTTATGACGGGCCTTGGCACGGTGATGGTGCAGGCTGGCGGCGCTGCGATCGACTCCAATGGTCAGGACATCACGATCGCTCAGGCTCTCACGGACGGCGGTGGTGGTGGCCTCACCAAGCTTGGCGAAGGAGTGTTGACGCTTTCCGGGGCCAATTCCTACACCGGTCCCACGACCGTCTCGGCGGGTGGGCTGGCCGTCGACACCGGTACGTTCGTGACCAGTGCCTACGACCTGGCGAGTGGCACGAGCTTCGACGTCTCGGTCGTGGGCTCGGCCAACACCCAGGTCTCGGCGGCCGACTTCACTCTCGGCGGGCTGAATACTCTGGGTTTCGACCTGAGCAATTTCGGCAACCCGACCTCGGCTCCGCTGAACGTGGTGGGATCCCTGACGACCTCGGGCGACGTCACGATCAATCTGGCGTCGACGCGGCCGCAGGTCGGGCAGTTCCCGGTGATCAGCTACGGTAGCCTGACGGGCGCCGGCGTGTATTCGCTCGGCACGGTTCCTGCCGGGGTCACGGCCCAGCTTGTCAACAACACGGCCGGCAATTCGATCGACATCCTGATCACCCAACTCGCGAGCCGCACCTGGAACGGGGCGGTGGGCGGCGTGCCGAACGGCACCTGGGACGTGGGCACCACCGCCAACTGGGTGATTCCGCCCTCGGATCCCTCGACCTTCACGGATGGGGACGAGGCGGTGTTTGACGATTCCGCCCTTGGCACGACTGATGTGGTTCTCAATACCACCGTCACTCCCAACGGCGTGATCATCGACAACACGCTCCTCGCCTACACGATGAGCGGCACCGGTGCCATCGCCGGCGGCAACGGTCTGCTCAAGAAGGGCACGGGAGACGCAACGATCTCGACTGCCAACACCTTCACCGGCGGTGTACGGGTGGAGGCTGGTCGACTGATCGTGCCCTCGCTGGGGAACGGTGGAGCGGCCGGCCCGCTGGGGGCTTCGACCTCCGCTGGCGCGAACGTCGTGCTTGCCGGTGGCACGCTGGCCTACAGCTGGGCCACGGGCAGCTCCGACCGCGGCTTCTCGCTCGCGGCCACCTCGGCCTTCGAGGTGATCCAGCCCGATGCGACCCTGACACTCACAGGCCGGGTGAGCACAAACACGGGCGAACTTTGGAAGACCGGCGAGGGCAAGCTGGCCCTCTCGGCTGCGACGAACACGATCGCCAATCCGCGGGTGAGCCAGGGCACGCTGGCCTTCGTCGGCCCTGGGGCCGACAAGACGAGTCAGACGAGCACTGTGTCTGGCGAACTCTGGGTCGGCACGCCGACCGCGCTCGACGCCGGCCTCGAGGTGACCAACGCCACGCTCAACGTGACCAGCTGGCTGGCCGTCGGCCGGGGCCACGGGACGGTCGGGGCGACGGCGACGGCGAACTTCACGGATTCGGCCGTGACGGTAGCCAACTTCGCCACCGGCTATGACGGGGGCACGGCCGGCAACCTGGCGACGCAGGTGGTGAACGTGGTCGACTCGACCTTCACCAACAATGGCATTACCAACATCGGCGAGAGCGCGGGCTCCACCGGCACGATGACGATCTCCGGATCGTCGGTGGTGTCTTCGAACGGCCGGACCATGCTCGGCATCGGCTCTGGGGCGACAGGCAATCTCGTGCTTCAAGGCGCCGGTCAGTACTCCACCGGGGGCTGGTTCTCAATCGGTGTGAGCGGCGTGGGCACCTTCACCGCCAGCGATGATTCGCAATTTACGGCGACCGGCGGCGACTTCAACGTGAGCGACCTGACCGGCAGCGATGGCACGTTCACGCTGGAAGATAATGCGGTCGTGACGGCCGCCGCCACGTTCGTCGGCAAGGCGGCGGCGAGCATCGGTCGCGTGAACATGACCGGGGGCACCTACACTGGTGGCAACAACAACGTCGTCCAGATCGGTCAGTACGGCGAGGGCAGCTGGACGCAGTCGGGGGGCACGGCCAACCTGAGCGGCTGGCTTGCGATCGGCCGCTATGCTGGCTCGGTCGGAAACGTGACCGTATCCGGTGGTACCTTCAATCAAATCGGTGCGGATCGTGCACTCTTCGTGTCGGAGGAAGGCACGGGCGTGTTGACGGTGTCGGGTACTGGCGTGGTGAACGTCGGGGCGACCGGGAACGGTCTGTCGCTGACGAACAACGCCACCGGCGACGGCACCGTGAACCTCGACGGCGGTCGGATCACGACGTCGATCGTGCGGGCCAACGGCGGTCTGAGCA
>JBJOHE010000275.1:0-11067 GCA_046047895.1 Planctomycetota bacterium
CACTCCGAGTATGGGCGAAACCGAGCCGGCGGTCGACAGTCTGCAGTCAGCCCCCATGCTCCGCGAGCGTTCGCCGACCCCCGAGCCTGCCGCGGTCGAACGAGCGATTCGTTTCTGTGTCGTCTCGTGCGCTGCCAGATCCGCCCGCGGCGAGACGCTACACTTCCCGCCTGTTCGACGCACGTCGGCACTGGTTGTGATGACCCTTGGAGACAGGCCGCTCGCATGAATCTTCCCGACTCGCCCCAGCAGCGGATCGCCGCCCTCGGTCTCGTGCTTCCTCCGGTCGGCAAGCCGGCTGGCGCCTACAAGCCCTGCCTGGTCGTGGGCCATCAGGCGTTCGTGTCGGGGCATCTGCCGCTCCAGCCCGACGGCTCGCTGCTGAAGGGCCGCGTCGGCGACGATCTCGATCCCGATGCCGGCAAGCAGGCCGCCCGGCTCGTCGGCCTCTCGATCCTGGCCACGCTCGTGAACGAACTGGGCAGCCTCGACCGGGTGAGCCGCGTGATCAAACTGATGGGGCTCGTGAGCTGCCCGGCCGAGTTCACTCAGCATCCGCATGTGATCAACGGCTGCAGCGAACTCTTTGCCGAGGTCTGGGGACCCGACCGGGGTGTGGGGGTTCGAAGCGCCTTCGGGGCCGGGTCGCTGCCGCTCGGCGTGCCCGTTGAGATCGAGGCGGTCTTCGAACTGGTCTGAGCCAGGCTCGGTTGCAACGGGGCGCTGAAGCAGGGCGACAACGTTCGCGTCGTGGCCGCGGATCCACCCCGATGCGTCGCGAGCGATCGCGTCCTCCGAGCCTCCCGGCCGTCACGCCATCGTGCTCCGGCGCGGCGGCGGCACCGAAGCGATCCAGCCTTCGAGCGGGTCGAGGTTCCGGGGAAGGCCATAGCCCGGGAGCAGCGCGGCGTGGGCCGCCTGCAGCCCGCAGATCGCCGCGTCGAGCAGATCGCCGCCGCCGTCGTCGATCAGCTTCCGTCGCCAGTGGGGCGAGATCACAAGCCGGGGGCCGAGGCCGGCCCGGCCTGCCGCGAGCGCCGTCATGATCAGCCGGCGATTTGCCGTGCGGGCTGGAGTCTGCCGGGCGGCCGCGTCGCTTTTGTAGGAGCCCCGGCAGACGTGGCGGGCCGTGAAGCCTGGATAGGCTTCGAGGGCGATGCGATGCCGGCCGCGGGCCGGTCGCGGGGGACGGCCGGGAGGATGCCGATGGGCTGGAAACGCGAGCCCCGCCGCGCGCATCCGCTCGATGCCGGCGTGCATCATCCAGGCGACCGGCGGGTTGGCCCACCGCATCGCCGGGCTCGATCCGGCAGGCCTGTCGGTCGCCCGCCAGGCAAACTTGTCGCCTGCCGGCCGGGCTCCGCACCAGGCCCGGAAACGGTCCCGCAGCTGATCCCGCGGCTGGCGGCAGTAGAAGCCGACAAACTCGGCCCAGGCGGCCGGCCAGCCCTCGTGGGTGATCAGCGGTCGCGGCTGGCTGAAGGGAAGATCGAAGCCTCCGATCCAGGGGCCGGGCTCGCGGAGAAACGCTTCGAACTCCGTGAAGGTGGTCAGTTCCCGCACGGCCTCGACCGCGTAAATGGGCTCGGGCCCCGGTGTGAGCCAGCCCACGGCCACCGTGATCGGCTTGGCCGGGCGGGGGGCGGATGTGAAGTCGATCCCGAAAACCCGCATCAAAGCTCCTCGTGGCCTGCCGGTGGGGGCCGCCAGTCACGGCTGGCAGCTCTCGCGTATCATGCGGTTTTAGGCCGTGGACGCCGAGGCTTCTGCGGCGACGGCCGGCGGAGAGCGGCGATGACCATGCAAACGCGGCGACCGGGGTGGAGCCGCTGGCCGGCGATCGGACTCCTCGCCCTGGCCTGGGCGGTTTGGGCTTCCGGCGCGACGGCTGCCGATGCGGTCTCGGGGCTCGTCCTCGACCTGCCCGGTGAAGGGATGCTGCCCGGCCAGTTCGCGGCGACGACCGACGTCGCTGAAAGGCAAATCTTCCGCTGGCAGTCGCCCGTCTTTGACCGGCCGTTCGAATTTCGCCTCGAAGAGGTGGTGGGGATTCGCAACGCCGGCCGCCAGCCCGAACTCGCCGAGGCCGCCGGCTTCCGCTGCCGGCTCCACGGCGGCGACTCGCTCGATGGTGAGCCGATCCTGCTCGACGCCGAGTGGCTTGTGTTGGCGGTGGCCGGGAGCGACGAGCCGATTCGGATTCCACGGTCGTTGATCTCGGCCCTTGTCCGACGGGCGGCTGGCGAGTCGGCCGGGTACGTCGGCCCCGCCGGCCTCGCCGGCTGGGATCAGACGCCGCCTTCCTCCTGGCGGGACGAAGCCGGTCGGATCGCCACCGACCAGGCAAACGCTTCGCTCGGCCGCGATGTGGGGGCCGGGCTGCGGGCGCGGTACGACCTCGCGTTCTCCTGGCGGAAGCAGCCGGCCTTCGAACTGGCGGTCGCCGCCGGCGATGCCGACGAGCCCGGCGGCTATCGCTTCGAAATGCTGTCGCTCGCCGGCGACCTGCCGGTGGCGATGCTCGTCCGCCAGGACCGTGACCGCGGCGACATCGCGGAGGTGCCGCTGCCCGAGTCGATGCGGGGGGAGCTGCGGCTGTCGCTGTTCGTCGATCAGGAGGTCGGCCGGCTGGTGGCCGTGGTTGGCGAGGCCCGCGAGGCGATCGAGGTTTCCGCGCCGCCGGCCGGCCGCCGCTCCGGGAGGCTGAGGCTCACTGTCCGCTCGGGCGATCTCAGCCTCGACAGCATCCGGGTGAGCGAGTGGCAGGGCCCCGATGCCGTGGCCATCAATCCGGCTGACACCCAGGTGATCGGCCGCGACGGCCGCGTGATCACCGGCAAGGTCGAATCGCTCGATGCGGAGACCGGCCTGCTCACGATCCGCTCGGGCGAGCGGGAGCAAACCCTGCCACTCGCCGAACTTCAGGAGTTGCGGTTTCCGGTGGCTGACGACGAGCTACCGGCCGCGGGCGGGCGGCAGCCGAGTGTGCGGCTGGTGCGGTGGAGCGGCGGCGTGCTTTCCGGCGACCTCGCCGCCGTCAGTGAGACCTCGGTGGAGATCGCCCTCCAGGGGCTCGAGTCGGCGATCCGCGTGCCGCTGGCCGACCTGCGATCGCTCGCCCGTGTGCGTCCGGTCGCCGCGGCATCAGACGACGGGGGCCAGTCGCCCGAGCCCGCCGGTGACGGGCCTGAGCCTCGGCCGGGCCGGCTCCTGATGGACGGCATCAATCTTCCCGGCAGGCTGGCGGCTCCCGCCGACTCGGGCGGCGGGCTCGGCTGGTGGCCCCGCGGCAGCGACCGGGCGGCCGGATTTGCGGCCGACCTGCTACCGGGCCTGGCCGCGAAGGTCGACTACCTCGACCCGGAGGAGCAGCGGGATGAGGCGCTTGGCGACATGGTGGATGTCGGCGGCGTGGGCGGCGCGGTGAACCAGGATGAGAACGGGGCCTTTGTAATCACGATGCTGGCCGAGGAGGGCGCCGCGGCCCGCGACGGCCGGATCGAGCCGGGCGACCGCATCCTGGCAGTTCGCCCGACTGAGACCGCTCGGTTCGTCGAGGCCCGCGGCCTTGACCTCGAGACCGTAATGAATCTGCTCCGTGGCCGGGTGGGCACGCCGGTGAGCCTCCGGATCGAGCCGGCCGCCGGCGGCGAGCCCAGGCAGATCGACCTCGTCCGCGGGTTGATCTACGTCGCCGAACGCAATGTGCTCGATCAGGCGCTCGTCGCCCACGCCCGGGTGGCCGCCGGCCAGGCCGCGGCCGCCGGCGAGGCGGCTGGGTTTCCCGCGCTTGTGATCCTGCGGAGCGGCGACGTGGCGGCGGCGGCGATCGACGGAATCGGCCCCGATTCCGTCAGACTTCGGTCGCCCGTGACGGCGTCGGGCGGCCGCGAGCCGGTCGAGGTGTTGCAGCGACTCGTGCAGGCGGTCGAGCTCGACCCGGCCGCGGCCAGCCGGCCGCTCGATCGGGCTCGCTGGGAGCGGCTGCTCACGCTCCCGCGGTCGCAGCGAGACGATCCGCCCACCCATCTTCTGCGTCTGCGGAGCGGCGATTATCTTCGCGGCAATCTCGAGGGGCTTGATGGCGAGGCGTTTTCCTTCCGCGTGCTCGGCCAGCTCAAGCGGCTGCCTCGGGAGGCCGTGGTGCGGGTGATCTGGCTCCATCCGGAAGACCTTGATTTGGATGGCGACGACGAGCCCGACGGCGACGGGACGGCGGCTGCGGAGCCGCCCGGGCCGGTCGGCCTGGTGGTGCAGGGGGTGGCGGCGGGCGGGGAGCGAACCACGCTGATCGCCGATCGAGTGGACGGGGCGGCGGTCATCGGCACGAGCCCCGCCTTCGGACCGAGTCAAATCGACACCCTGCGGATTGACCGGCTGCTGATCGGGCAG
Source organism: Planctomycetota bacterium (assembly GCA_046047895.1). GTDB lineage: Bacteria > Planctomycetota > Planctomycetia > Pirellulales > UBA1268 > QWPN01. The sequence continues at coordinate 4,393 of JBJOHE010000275.1, forward strand.
GCCGTGGCTGCCGCCGAAGAGGAGCTCCCCTACGCCCAGTGGCGGCTGCGGCTCGCGCCCGAGCCGCGGGCTCTCCGAGAAGAGCGCTGAGGGCCTCATCGGGTTTCAGGTATCCTACTCCACATGCAGATCGTGATCCTCGATGGCGAGACGACCAATCCCGGCGACCTGTCATGGGCGCCGCTCGAGTCGCTCGGGCAGGTGGCCGTTTTCGATCGCACGGCCGACGACGAAATCCTGTCGCGGGCGGCTGGCGCCGAGGCGGTGATCACCAACAAGACGATTCTCTCGGCCGCGACGATCGCGGCCCTGCCGCGGCTGCGATACATCGGGCTGTTGTCGACCGGCGTGAATGTCGTCGACCTCGACTCGGCCCGAGCCCGGGGCATTCCCGTCTGCAACGTGCCTGAATACAGCACGCCCAACGTCGCCCAGGCGACCTTCGCCCTGCTCCTCGAACTCACCAACCACGTGGCCCGACACGCTGCCGGGGTGCGGGAGGGACGGTGGTCCGCGAGCCGCGACTTCTGCTACTGGGAGACCGATCTCGTCGAACTCGCCGGGCTCACGCTCGGCCTCGTCGGCTATGGTCGGATCGGCCGGGCCGTGGCGGCGGTGGGGCGGGCCTTTGGGATGGAGGTGATCGCCCACCGGCGGCAGCCCGGCGACATGGCGGATGATGGCACCCGCTGCGTCGGGCTCGACGAACTGTTCGCCGAGAGCGATGTCGTGAGCCTCCACTGCCCGCTCACGCCCGCCACCCAGGGGCTGGTCGATGCCCGCCGGCTCGGCCTGATGAAGCCCTCGGCCTACCTGATCAACACCGCCCGCGGCGGGCTCGTGGTGGAGGCCGATCTGGCCGCCGTCCTCGATGCCGGCCGGATTGCCGGGGCCGGGCTCGATGTGCTCTCGGCCGAGCCGCCGCCGGCGACAAACCCGCTTTTGCGGGCGAAAAACTGTCTGATCACGCCCCACATCGCCTGGGCCACGCGGAACGCCCGGGCCCGGCTGATCGAGGTCGTGGCCGCGAATCTGGCGGGATTCATGGCCGGCGAGCCGGTGAACGTGGTGAATTGAGGCCTGCGGGCTCGAGGCCACGTTCTGGCTGGATTCCGCCACTCCGTGCGCGGTCGCGGTCAATTGCCTCGGAATCCTTGTTTTCTCGCCTTTTTGGGGAACAAAAAGCGATACTTGACCGTAATGGGGCATGACGCGGCCCTGGCCGATTCGGGGTACGCGAGAAAGGTTTGCACGCATGACACGCAGCCGTCGCCACAAGCCTGTCAGGCTGGGTACCGAGCAGCTTGAAACGCGGCAGCTGCTCGCGGGAGACCTCACTGCGGCCGCTGTGATCCTTTCAGATCAGGCTTCGCTGGCCGGTGGGGACGAAGTGGCGGTGATCGCAGGTTTCGGCGAGGTGTCGAGCCTCGGGATGGCCCGCCAGGTCGAATACCTCACCCGCGGCGTGAACGCCTCGTATCTCGGCTCGGGCCGGGCCTACGTCGATTGGCGGCTGCTCGGCACCGATCCCGGCGACGTCGCCTTCAATCTCTACCGGGTGAGCGGCACCGGGGCGGCGGTCAAGCGGAACGGCACGCCGCTCACCACCGTGACCAACTTCACCGACTCGGGCCTCTCCACAAGCCAGCCCACGACCTACTTCGTCAAGCCGGTGATCGACGGCGTGGAGGGGGAGGCGAGCGAGTCGTTCACGCTGCCGGCCAATCCGCCGGCGCGGCAGTATCGTTCCGTGCCGCTCCAGATTCCGGCCGGGGGTGTCACCCCCGCGGGCGATTCCTACACCTACTCCGCCAACGACACGAGCGCCGCTGATCTCGACGGCGACGGCGACTATGAACTCGTCGTGAAGTGGGATCCTTCGAACGCGAAGGACAACAGCCAGTCGGGCTACACCGGCAACGTCTACCTCGACGCCTATGAACTCGACGGCACGCTCCTCTGGCGGATCGATCTCGGCCGCAACATCCGGGCCGGGGCTCACTACACCCAGTTCATCGTCTACGACTTCGACGGCGATGGCCGGGCGGAGATGGCAGTGAAGACCGCCCCGGGCACGATCGACGGCACGGGCGCACCGGTGCTGCTGGGCTCCGCGCAGGTGGGCGATGATTACCGCAACAGCGGCGGCTACATTCTCTCGGGCCCCGAATACCTCACGATCTTCGACGGGCTTTCCGGCCGAAACCTGGTCACCACCGCCTACACGCCGCCGCGAGGCACGGTCTCCAGCTGGGGCGACAGCTATGGCAACCGGGTCGACCGGTTTCTCGCGGGCGTGGCCTATCTCGACGGCCAGCGGCCGAGCCTGCTGATGGCCCGCGGCTACTACACGCGGACGGTCGTGGCCGCCTACGACTTTCGCGACGGCCAACTGACACAGCGGTGGACCTTCGACACCGGCACGTCGTCGTCGGATCCGCTCGCCGCCTACAAGGGGCAGGGCGCCCATTCGCTGACCGTGGGCGACGTCGACGGCGACGGCCGCGACGAGGTGGTCTACGGCGCGATGACGATCGACGACGATGGCTCAGGGCTCTACACCACGGGCTTGGGGCACGGCGACGCGCTCCACCTCTCCGACATGGTGCCCTCGCGGCCGGGCCTCGAGGTGTTTCAGGTGCACGAGAGCGAGTCGGCCCACAAGGGAATGGGGGGCACGCTCCGCGACGCGGCCACCGGTGAGGTGATCGCCTTCATCCCTGGCTCAGGCGACGTGGGAAGGGGCGTGGCTTTCGACATCGATCCCCGGTATCCCGGCTACGAGATCCTGTCGAGCTCCGGAGGGGTCTACGCAGCCGACGGCACGCAGATCCAGTCTGGATCCAATGCCTTTCTCAACTTCGGCATCTGGTGGGATGGCGACCCGCTCCGCGAGCTGCTCGATGGCACGACCATCGCCGACTGGCGGATCTCGGGGGGCGTTGGCGGGCGGGTGAACATCGTCTACGCCCCGGCCGGGCTGACCTCGAACAACAGCACCAAGAAGACTCCGGCCCTCACCGCGGACCTCTATGGCGACTGGCGGGAGGAGGTGATCTGGCGGGCGAGCGACTCAAGCGAACTCCAGATCTGGTCAACCACGATTGCAAGCTCGATGCGGCTGCCCACGCTGATGCACGACACCCAGTATCGGATGGCCGTCGCCTGGCAGAACGTCGGCTACAACCAGCCGCCGCATCCCAGCTACTTCATCGGCCAAGACATGGAGATGCCGGGGCAGCCGAACGTCTATGTGGCCACGCCCAACGAGCCCCCGGTACTCGCGGCGGCGCGGGCGGGTTCGGCGACGGTCGCGGGCACGGGCGTGTCGCTCGTGGCGGAGGCCACCGACGACGGCGGAGCGGCGGGCCTTCGCTACACATGGGCGGTGGCCGCCGGTCCCGGGCCGGTGACCTTCGCGACCAACGGCACGAATGCAGCCCGGCAGACGACGGCCGTGTTTGCGGCCGCGGGCAGCTACACGCTCGCGGTCACGGTGGTCGATGCGGAGGGCCGCGGGGTCAGCGGCGAGGTGGCCGTCACGGTCGTCCAGACGCCGAGCGGTCTCGAGATCCCGGATGAGCCCGTGCTCGTGGCGGCCGATGGCCGGCTGCCGATTCCCGCCTGGCTCGTCGACCAGTTTGGCGATCCGCTGGCCAGTCAGGCTGGCGTGAGCTGGAGCCTTGTCGAGGGCGACGGCAGCCTCGATGGGGCTGGGGTCTACGCGGCCGGCAGCACGGCCGGCTTCGCCACCGTGCGGTTCGGCTTCGGGATCGAGAGCTACGACATCCCGGTGACGATCGTGGCTGCGGGCATCGACCGCCTGCCGGTGCAGGTGGAGACGGGCAGTTTCGGCGGCGGCGTCGTGCTCGAAAGCCAGCACGCGGGCAACTCCGGCGCGGGCTACCTCAACTTCCCGGCGGCCGGCGGCTTTGCCACGGTTACCGGCCTCGACGGCGGGGCTGGCGGGGAGCAGGCGCTGCTCGTGCGGTATGCACTCGGCGCGGCGACGGCCCGCACTGGCAGGATCCTGGTCAACGGGGTGGCCCAGCCGATCAGTTTTGAGCCCACCGGGGCGTGGACGACGTGGAACACCATCGCCCTTCCGGTCACGCTCACCGCCGGGCCGACCAACACGATCCGCTTCGAGTCGACTGGGGAGGATCTCGGCAACCTCGACCTCGTCTGGCCGGCAAGCCTGCCGGAGGCCGTGGCCACGGCCGAGGTCGTCTCGGTCGCCGCGGGCGAGATCCTCGTCGATGCGTCAACGCGGTCGGGTGATCTCCCACTGGTGAAGCAGGGGGCGGGCACGCTCGTGCTGGCGGCGGCGGCCTCGATGACAGGCGGTGTGGCCGTGAGCGAGGGCAGCCTCGTCGTGCAGGCGGTCGACGCCCTCGGCAGCGGCGGGCTGACGGTCTCGAGCGGCGAGGTGCGGCTCGAGGTGGGCTACGGAACCGTGCCGCTCGCGAGCCTCGAATTGGCCGGCGGCCGCCTCGACCTCGGCTCGGGCAGCGTCTCGGTGGCGGCGGGCGGCTACGACCTCGCGGCCGTGAAGCGTTGGCTCGCGGCCGGCCGCAACGGCGGCGGCTGGAACGGCGCGACCGGCATCGTGTCGCGGGCAGCGGGCACGGCGGCCCTCCGTGAGATCGGCTATGCGGTCAACGGCGGCGTGCTCACGATCGGCTGGGCAGCGCCCGGCGACGCCAACCTCGATGGTGCAGTGAACGTATTCGACATGGCAAGCGTGCTCTCACGCGGCCTCTATGGCGGTAGCGGCTCCGCAGCCGGCTGGTCCGACGGCGACTTCAACTACGACGGCCGGGTGAGTCTGGTCGATCTCGTGCAGATCACCGGCTCGGGCCTGTTCAACGCTCCGGGGTATCGCACCGGCGGCGGTACCGGTCCCGAAACCGGCCGCGATCAGGCTGCGATCTCGACGGCCAGTTCCCAGACTCTGGCCGCGTTTGCCTTGCTCGCTGCCGAGGCCGAAGGGGCCGACGACGACGAGCCGGGCTTCCTGTAAGCGTCCAGTTCTGGCCGCGAGGCGGACCTACTCGGGTAGCCGGAGCCGGCTCCGGGGCTGCGGCACAGGGAAGGGCGGACGGCCGTTGGCAAACTTCACCTTCACCATCCCGCCCGGCAGGAGTTCGGTAACCTCGGCGGTGAGCCATTCGCCGCGGTAGCCCTCCACTGTGTCGCCGACGGCGAGCGGAGTGTCGGCGGTGATTTCCCGATCGGGCGGAATGTCGAAGGCTCCGCCGGGCCGGCGGCCGGCCGAAGGCCGGGGCTGGGCGGCAGTCGCCGTTTCTGTGGGCTGGGCTGTGGGTGCCGGTCGGGTCGAGGCTTGGTCGGCGGGAGCCCGAACGCCGGGAGGCGGCGTGGGGCGGGGCCGCTCCGCAGACACCCGAGGCGGTGTGGGAGGGTTAGGTGGTGTGTCGCGAGGCGGCGGCGCGACAACCGCCACCGCCGGGCTGCCGGCTGCGGCCTGCTTCTCAATCGCCGCCTCGATCCGCGGGCGGGCGGCGGCCAGCAGGCTCGTCAGCAGCACGGTCTTGTCCACGCCCGAACGGTGGCGGAAGACCAGATAGCGGATCTCCTTGTCGCGGTTCTTGCGGCCGATCTGCTGGACGATTTGCTCTTCGAGGCCGACCACATCGGCGAAGGCGATGTTGAACTGTTTGTTGGGATCGGCCAGAAACCAGAGGGCCCGGTCGTCGCCCTCGACATGGGCATCATCGACGGTGACATAGGTGAAGAACACCCGCGGGGCGAAGCCCAGGAGTAGGAGCAATCCGCCGAGCAGCATCCCGATGCCGATCGACCGCTGGGCGAACTTGGATTCCTGGCGGACGATCGCGAAGCCCCAGCCGGCAAGGACCGCGGCCCCGACCGCCGAGAGCAGAAACACCCAGGTGGCGTAGGTGTAGGTCGCCGCATCACCCGCGACCCGTTCCTGGGTGCAGCCGGCGAGGGCGGGGAGCGACATGAGCAGGGCAGCTGCCAGGCGATGCATTGACGTTCCTTAGGCGAAGGGGGAGCGGCCTGTAGCGTAACGGGCCATCGCGACGAGCCCGAAAATGGCGTATGAATCGCGGGCTCATCCGAGCCGCGGCAACCTTTCATCTTGGAAAGAGACCGGCGTGAAATCGCTCACTCTGCTAGGGGGTGTGGGGCGAATCGCTCCAGCGCCGAGGGAACGAGCGGGGCGAATCGCCCCAGCGCGGCTGGATCCGCGAAGGGCGGCAAGACCGCGATCCATGGGCGGGATGTATCGATTTCTTGCCGTTTTACTGCCAAAACCCGAGTTTGTGAGGGATGGCCGAATAATCAGCCGGCTTTGGCCCGCGATTTGCTCACTCGGAAGCCTGTGTGCCCTGCGACAGCGTCGTAGGTTGGCAAACCAACTAGATGGAGCGGATGAGCACGATGCATACGAGACACACTCGACGGAACGGGCCCGGTGGATCGAACGTCTCTGACTCGAGTGGAGGGCCCAGCTGCAGGCTGGATGGGTCGTTGCGCACAGGTGGTTCACGAAGCCTTGTCGTCGGCGTCGGGCTGGTGTTGATGGCGACCGGCATCACGCGGGCGGAGACGGTCTTCAGCAATCTGAACACTAACCCGTCGGCCAGTGTCGGATCGGGATTCACCTGGTTTGCCCAGCGATTCACCACC
>JBJOHE010000276.1:0-5972 GCA_046047895.1 Planctomycetota bacterium
CTCGAGGGCCTCGACCTGATACCCCACGATCACTTCCCCGCCGCCCGCCTGCCGCCCCTGTCCCTCGCCGAACGGCTCGACCTCGTGCTCGCGCATTTTGATCGCCGGGTGGCTTGGACGGCCGAGGGCGGCAGGCCGGTCGGGCGGATCGTGCCGATCAGCGAAGGCCTCGCTCCCGAGTCCGCAGCGGCCACGGCGCGGAGACCGGGTACCGCGGCCGCCGCGACGCCGCGGCATGGCCGGCGGTCATCGGCCGGTCGGGAGGTGTTCTCGCTCCGGCTGGAGGCTCCGCTCGACCAGGCCCTGACGGCGATCGCCGAACGGCTCGGGCTCGAATTCTCAATCGAGGAGGAGTCGCTGCGAGCCCGGGGCATCGCCCCTGGCGAGATCGTGCGGGCCAGCGTCGAAGATGCCTCTCGGGATGAACTGCTCGATGCCGTGCTCGGACCATTGGAGCTGGCGTGGCAGATCGATGCCGGCCGTCTGCGGGTGTTTGCCCCGCTGCCTCCCTCCGCTCCTCCCACGCCTGCCGCCGTCGCTGCCGCCGTCGCGGCCCGGCAGCTGCTGCCGTCGGTGCATGCCGACCGGGCGGAGCTACGGGCGGCGCTCGTCGCCGCCGAGGTGCCGCCGGCGACGGTCGAAGGCCTCTTCGCCGCGGCCGATCGGGCGATCTTGCCTGGCATGGTGCCCAGCCTCGATGGCTTCCTGTTCTTCACCCGCGACCCCGCCTGGCTGCCGCTGCGGAACCGGTTTGCGGAGTATCTGAGCCTGCCGGGGGTGACCGCCATGGATCCGCAGCTCACGGCCGCACTTGCCGACTTCGCCGGCGTCGTCACGCTGCCGGACATGACCGCGGTGTCGGTCGAGTCGGCCGAGGCGCTGGCCGCGTTCGGTGGGGCCGACTGGGCTGCAGCCGTCGAGTTCCCCGGCGTGACCAGCCTCGAGCCCGACGCGGCGGCGGCGATCGCCCGCTGCCCCGCCCTGCTCGTGTTTCCCGGCCTGCAGCGGCTCTCCGCAGACTCGGCCAAGGCCTTGGCCCGCCACGAGGGCGTCGGCATCGTGCTCGGCGGGTTGAAGGCCCTGCCTCCCGACGTGGCGGCCGCGCTGGCCAGCGTCAGCTCGCTTCAGGGTCTCCTGCTACCCGACCTCACCTCGCTCGATTCAGCGGCGCTGGCCGGCCGGCTCGCGCGGCAAGACCACGCCTTCCTGCCGGCGGTCACACGGATCGATCCGGCGATCGCGGCAGCCCTTCGGGGCAGCGACGGGGGCGAACTCGCGCTGCCAGGGTTGGCCACCCTTCCTCCCGAGATCGCCCGAAAGCTTGTCGGGGGCGGCTACTTCTGGCTCGTCTTCGGATGCGGCCAGAACCTGTCGAAGGAGGCGGCCGAGATCCTGGCGAGGCATCCTGGCCAGTTGACCTTCACCGGCCCTGAGCCGCTGCCGCCGGAGGCGGCCCGTGGCCTTGCAGCCCATACCGGCACCCTGCGGCTGCCCCAGGTCGCTGCGATCACCCCCGACCTGGCGACCGCCCTTGGGCAGCACCGGGGCCCGCTCGTGCTCGACGGGATCGCGACGCTCGACGGCCCCGATGCCACCGGGATCGCCGGCTCGCTCGCCACGGCGCCCGGGATCGTGGCGCTCCCCGGACTGAAGCGGATCTCGGCCTCCGCGCTCCGCCGACTCCTGGAGAAGTCCGACGTGCAGCTACCCCCGATCGAAGGCCTCGAGGTTATCGGCCCCGGCGGCGGCCACCATGAAGACGTGGTCGCGCCCGATCGTTGACCGACCGGGGCGGCACAGCCCCTGCCGCCAACGGGCCGAGCCGAGACGGCCAGGGATTCGCCGCGCCGGGATCCTCGCGGCGTCAAGCCGGCGGCATCACCGTCGTTCGATCCGTCCTACCGGCCGACGCGGCTGCGGGCAGCCTGCAGATTGCGGCGGGAGGGTTCGTGCTTCGGATTCACCTTGAGCGCCTCTTCATAGGAGTGCACCGCGTCGGCAAACTTCCCCTGCCGCGCCAGCGCCACGCCGCGGTTGAACCAGGCCCGGACATCCTCCGGGTCGTGGCGGATCGCCTGGTCGAAGTCAAATTCCGCCTTGCCCGGCTGTTCGGCCACGAGGTAGGCGAGGCCACGATTGAGGTAGGCGAGCATGAAGGTCCGGTCGCGACGGATCGCCGAAGCGTAGGCGTTGATCGCCTCGAGGGGTCGATCGAGCTCCATCAGGGTCAGGCCCCGCCATAGCTCGGGCCGCGGATCGTCGTAGGCGATGCCCGCCGCCTCTTCGAAGTCTTCCATCGCGATCCCGTGGAGCCCGAGATGAAACCAGGCGATGCCACGGCGGAGGTACATCTCCGGATCCTGCGGGTCGAGGGCGATGCCCTTCGAGAGCGCGTCGACGGAGCCCTCGAAATCGCCCATCCGTCGGGTGACGACACCGAGCGCGAGATAGGCGATCGGCAGCCGCGGATCCTTCTCGATCGCCTCGAGCAGCTTGGCCTTGGCCCCGGCGAGGTCTCCGGCTTTGTCGAGCTTCTCGGCCTCGACCAGCGCACCTTCAGCCGGCGACGATTCCCAGCCCCCGCCGGCGCCGAAGTCGGCCGCCGAAGGACGGCTCATGCCACCCGGGCGATCGGCCGGAGCACCGGGAACGGTAGCGTCGGGAAACGGCACGGGCAGTTGCGGCGACCGGGCCGGCACGGCCGTCGGCGGCACCATGGGCTGGGCGGGCCGCGTCGGGGCCGGCTGGGTTTCACTGCGACCGAAGGGGTTGAGCTCGTCGGCAAAGGGATCGTCTTCCGGCACGCCCGGCCCCTGGAAGTCGCCGGGCTGGGCATGAACGGAGGCGATCGGGCCAACGACGGTCGCGGCGATCGGGGCGGTGATGCTCAGGGCGATCAGGGAAATCCGGCGAAGCACGGTTGGTAACGCTCGGGGTTTGATGGAACAGAGCCTCGCGGCCGACGATAATTCAAAATCGTTATCGGGCAAATCGGCGGCCAGGCCGAGCCTCACCGTCCGGCTCCGCCCGTCCCTCACAACCCGTGCAACCGGGGCCCGGCACGCCCGCAATCGGGCAATCCGTCCCGGTTGTCCGGGCTGAACCGCCCCGGCGACCAGCGGCAGCCGGGGTCAGGTGGCCGCGGTCAAAAGGCCGCCGAGCCGCTCTTCAATGCCCGAGCGGATCTTTCCGGCGAACAGGCCGGCCATGCCGGGCACCTGAAGTCGCACAACGAGTTCCTCGGCGAGCACGTCGACCTCGCCGTCGAATTTCATGCCCATCACGACCACGAAGACCTGCATTTGGTCCTCACCCTTCCAGGCGGCTTCAAACTCGCTCATCTTGTCGCCGAAATCGGTCTGGGCTCGCTGCACCGCCGCATCCAGCCTCCGCCGAGCCTCGGCCTGCCCGAGCGTGTGCGGCACTCTCACTTCCAACGACTTCATCGCTTCCACTGCTCCTCGAGGCTCTGGCGTTGCGTCGCCCGGGCGACAAAGCCAGCAGTGTACCCCGAAACCGGTCGCGACATCGCGAACAGACTCGCTCCGCTGCGAAGGGCCGGCCGCCCGGAAGCCGGCCGCAAGCACCAGCGAGGCTCCCTGGGCGGCGGCGCCGGCCCACCATGGCCGGCTCAGGGCGAGGTTTTTCTCGCGTGGCCTGCCCGGCCGACGAGGTCGGCCACGCGGCTCGCGTCGACCGTGCCGGCGCGGCCGCCGACGCAGGCGGCCGACCGGACACCGGCCACGTCGGTCCCAATTTGGAGCACGATCGCGACCTCCGCCGCGGTGAGTCGTCCGGCGACGGCCAGCCTGAGGCCGAGGGCCTGTGCCTCCGCGACCCAGCGTTGCAGCCCTGCGACGGACGCAAGCGCAAGCAGGCCGGGCCCCGACTTGTCGCAGGTGTCGATCAGCACAGTCTTGCCGCCGGCCTCGCGGGCGAGCGGGAGCAGCCGCAGCGGCGGATCAGCCGCGGCCTTCCGCCAATCGGCATACGCCACCGCCACCGGCTCCACGCCGATCGGGATGGCCGCCGCGAGCCGCCCAAACGCCTCGGTCCACAGCCGGCCGCGGAGCCCCCGCGGGCCTGCCTTGACCGCCACCGGGCCGGCCGCGCCGGCCGGAACCGCCGCGGTCACCTGGCAGACGTGGTCGCCGATCGCCCCGCTGCCGTCGACGAGCTCTCCGCAGGCGAGCGTAATCGGCCGGCCCCCGGCCACGGCGTGAACGATGTCGACGGTCGTGGAAACCGCGGCCCGCCCGAGCGGGCCGGCCGATGGGTCTTTGACGTCGATGATCGCGGCCCCGCCGGCGACGGCCGCCCGCGCCTCCGCCGCCGTCATCACGCTGACAAGCAGCCCCCGGCTCCAGGCCGCACCGGCCGCGCCGCTCATCGCGGCTGCCGCCCGGCCGCGAGCTCGCGCTTGGCGTCGGCCAATCGGGCGGCGATCTGTTGGGCCAGCTCCGGCGACAATGGCTCACACCACCGGCCGTCGATCACGATGTAGCCGTCCTCCCATGTGCCCCACGGCCGAAAGGTCTCCCGCTCCCGCCACTCCTTGGCTCGCTCGGCAAGTCGCAGCGCGATCGTTCCCACGCGATACCGGGGTGGCTGCCCCGCGGCGGCCACCGGCTCGGTGCCCCGGAACACGCATTCCACGATCTCGAGCGGCACCCGGCGGCATGCCAGGGGCGCGAGCCTCACGAGCATGAACTCCCCCTGGCGGCCGAGCCGCGGCTGCGCGGCGGCCCACACCAGCCCCGCAGCGAGAGCGAGCAGCGCCCCGGCCCCGGCGCCGGCCAGCCCAAGGGCCCAGAAGGGCCAGGCGGCGAGGATGCCGGCGGCCGGGAGGAGACCGGCACAGACAACCGCCGCGAGGGCCACGACGACCGCCGGCCGAAGGTTGCCCCGCAGCCATACGTCAGGTCGCTCGCTGACTGCGACCATCATTCGCCTTTCACTCTCCGGCCGACTGTCATACGATTCTCACACGCCCGCCCGATCCGCCGCCCGCCGTCCATCGCCGCCTTGTCCTGCCACAGGGCTCTCGCATGCACGACCTGCCTCACCACGACCACCCAGCCGGACAGCAAGGCGGATCCGCGTCGGGGCTGACCCTCGCCGGCATCGGGCTCGTGGTGGCCACCTATCTGGTGGCCCTGCTGGCGGGCTGGCCCCAGTATGGTCGTGATTTGCTCGTCGCGGCACAAGCCGCCCACCATGACTCGGCGGGTGACCACGGGGCCGAGCCCGAAGCCGCTGCGGCGGCGGATCACCGAGTCGAGCATGCCGACCATCCCGAACATGACATCCATGCCGACCATCCGGTGGCCGGCCCGGCCCCGCCGGTTCTCACCGTCCTGCCGTTTGGAGTCCTCCTGGCGTTGGTGGCCGTGCTGCCGCTGATCCCGGCCCTGGCCCACTGGTGGGAGCACAATTCGAGCAAGTTTCTCGTCGCCGTGATCCTCGCGGCGGTGACGCTCGCCTATTACCTCGCCTTCCACGAGCACGCGATCGAGCGGCACTTTCCCGCCCACGGCGTCGTCGAGCCGGCGGCCGGCGGCCTCTCCTGGGGCCTGGCCGCGACGGTGCTGCTCAACGCCCTCTGCTCCGAATACATCCCCTTCATCCTCCTGCTCTTCGCGCTCTACACGATCACTGGAGGCGTGCGGATCGAGGGGGATCTCGAGGCCACCCCGACGGTCAACGCCGCCTTCATCGGATTCGGGGCGTTGATCGCCAGCTTCATCGGCACGACCGGCGCCGCGATGCTCCTGATCCGCCCGGTGTTGGAAACGAACAAGCAGCGGCGGCACGTGGTACACACCGTGGTGTTCTTCATCTTTCTGGTCTGCAACTGCGGGGGTTGCCTGCTGCCGATCGGCGATCCGCCGCTGTTCCTCGGCTACCTCCAGGGCGTGCCTTTTTTCTGGACGCTTTCCCTCTGGAAGGAATGGGCGTTCGTCAACGTCCTC